>NZ_JBOGDD010000511.1:0-7271 GCF_050701675.1 Mycobacterium sp.
ACCGCGTCCTCGTCGCGGGTGGCGGCGCGATCCGAATGATCACCATCGCGCCCGAACGCGACGGGGCCCTTGCCGCGATCGCGCAGATCGTCGACGCGGGCGTGGTGGCCGCCGTTGGACACACGGAGGCCACCTACGAGTGGACCAGGGCGGCGATCGCGGCGGGCGCGACGGTCGGCACCCACCTGTTCAACGCGATGCGGCCGATCGACCGACGCGAGCCAGGACCGATCGTCGCCCTCCTCGAAGACCCGCTGGTGACCGTCGAGTTGATCACCGACGGCGTACACGTCGACCCCGCCATCTACCGACACGTCACGCGCAGCGCGGGCCCCGACCGGGTGTCACTGGTGACCGACGCGATGGCGGCCACCGGGATGGCCGACGGCGTCTATCACCTTGGCCCGCTGGCGGTCGACGTCGTGGACGGGGTGGCGACGGTATCGGGAACGGACACCATCGCGGGCAGCACCGCCACCATGGACCGCGTGTTCCGCTTCGCCGTCGCGCACAGCGGGCTCGCCCGCGACGCGGCCCTGCTCTCGGCGGTGCGGCAGGCGTCGCTCAATCCCGCTCGGGCACTGGGCTTGCCGAGTCCGGACCTGGTGGCAGGGGCCACCGCGAACCTGGTGGTGCTGGACGATGACCTCGCCGTGGCGGGCGTGCTGCGTCGGGGATCCTGGGTCGTCGAACCCGAAGGCGCGCGCCCCGAGCGAGGGCCGCTATCGTGACCGACGGTGACTACTGATGGAGAACGACGGCGTCCCTCGGGTTTCGGTGAGCGAACCGCGCTCCTGATCGGCGGTGGTTCGGGCATCGGCCTCGAGGTCGCGCGTCGCGTCGTCGACGCGGGCGGGAACGTCATCCTGGGCGGGCGCACGCAGTCGAAGTTGGACGCAGCCGTCGGTGAACTGGGGACCCGTGCGCGCGCCGCGCTTGTCGACACGTCCGACGCCGGCTCCCTCGCTGCGTTGGTCGCGGACATCGAGGTGGTGGACGCGGTCCTGACGACCGCGGCCGAATACACCACGGGATCGCTGCGCGACCTCGACGAGGCGACTGCGGCAACGCCTTTCGATTCCAAGTTCTGGGGGCAGTACCGGGTCGTCAAGGCCGTTCTGGACCGCCTGGCGCCCGATGCGTCGATCGTGCTGATGTCGGGCGCCGCGAGTGTCCGCCCGCCGGGCCCCGCGCCGGCGTATGTCGCCGCCAACGCCGCCATCGAGGGCCTGGCCCGCGGGCTCGCCGTGGAACTGGCCCCGATCCGGGTGAATGCCATCGCGCCGGGGACGATCGACGGGAGTCTGTGGAGATCGCGCGAGGAGTCGGTCCGCGCCGCGGCCTTCGCGCAGTACGGCCGCGACGCGCTGCTCGGCAGACCGGGGACCGAAGCCGAGATCGCAGAGGCAGTTCTCTACCTATTCACCAACACCTACACGACGGGTTCGACGCTCTACCCCGACGGCGGCTACGCCTTGCGGTGAACCGCCGCCAGCATCGGAGTGAGCGCGTCGACGAGCGGTTCGACGTACCTTCCGTGATCTGCTGGGTCGGCCGGCGCCTCGAACTCGGCGACCTCGATGCCGACGATCTCGTTGTGGCTCAGCCGCGCCGAGACTGCGGCGAGGTCGTCCAGAGAGATCCCGCCGGGCACGACGTACTCGGTCGGCACGGTGCCGGGCTGCAGGACGTCGCAGTCGAGGTGGAAGTAGACGGGATGCGCGCCGACGTAGTCGTCGAGAGCATCGAGCAGGGACGCCCCGACGGCCAACTTGATGATTCCCTCGTCGACCAATGTCTGCTCTTCCGCGTCGAGGTCGCGGGATCCGCCGAGCACGACGCGATCCGGCGTCAGGCCCGAGCCAAGTCCGGAGTCCCACCAGCCCATCGCGGCACCGAGTACCAGGCCACCCAGATATCCGGTGGTGGTGTTCTCCGGCGTGTTCAGGTCGCCATGGGCGTCGAACCACACGACCATGGCGTCGGGTCGCAGTGTCGCAATGACCGGCAGGGTCGCGAGTGCGGCGGCGCATCGGGGGAGCGCCGCGACGGGGACGTCTCCCCGGTCGAGGATGCGGCGATGTTCATCCTGAAGTTCGAGCAATCCCGGCCTGGCGGCGGCGAGTGCGGCGTCCCAGTTCCGGTGGATCGCGGGCTCGGGCTTCCCGATCACCGTGGCCTCGCGGTCGAGCCGACGGCCCAACTCCTCCCCGACGACGGCCGCGCCCAGCATGCCGCGGCCATTGCGGTCGCCCGCCCCGCCGACGAACGTCACGGGGCATGGTGTGGTCCGGGCCGGTGCCATGGTGGTGACGCTATCGATGCTCTCGCGGGGGTGCCAATCATTTTGAGTCACCGCTCGCAGCTGGACTCGACGTTCTCGTATCAAGATCCAAGGGAGCATCCTCGGCGGTTACGATCACGTTCGGGGGTGAGGACCATGAGCTCAGCGCGCACCGTGGACACGCGCGCTTCCGTGGGCTGGTTGCGGCGTTTTGCGCGTACGACACCCGGTGTGGTCGGCACGGTCGCCGTCGTCGTCGCGGTGTTCTGCGTGATCGCAGGTGTCGTGGTCGGGGGCCAGCTGGATGGCCGGATCTCCGAGCACGACTCCCTGCTCGACAGGTCCGAGCCGTTCGCCTATTCCGCGCAGAAGCTGTACGCCGCCCTTTCGGCCACCGACGCCGCCGCGGCCACCGAGTTCCTTTCCGGCGGACTCGAGACGGCCCCGATGCGGGCGCGATATCAGCAGGCGTTGGCCGACGCCGCATCGGCGCTGACCGATGCGACCGCGGGTGCCACCGACGCAGGCACCCGGATGGCATTGGCTCAGATATCGGCCGAGCTGGCCGCCTATACCGGGCAGGTCGAGTCGGCGCGGGCCAACAACCGGCAGGGGTTCCCCGTCGGATCCGCCTATCTGCGGGAAGCGTCGGCGTTGATGCAGACCTCGATGCTGCCCAGTGCCGAGCGGATCTACGCAGGCGGTCTCGCCGCCGTCGAGGGGGATCAGAGGGCGGTCGCCTCGCTGCCGACGTTCGGCCTGGTGCTGCTCCTCGTCGTGCTGGTGGTGATCGGCGTCGGCTCGCTGATCCTGGTCGGACGGACGAACAGGCAGTTCAACAAGGGACTGGTGGGCGCGGCGGTGGTCGTGCTGCTGGTGATCGCGTGGATCGTCGTCGCCAACCGTTTCGCGGCGAGCAGCATCGAGCAGAGCCGCATCGAGGGGACCGCACGGTTCGAGAAGCTCGCCAAGGCGCGTGTCCTCGCCCAGAAGGCAAGGACCGACGAGACCCTGCAGTTGATCGCGCGCGGCGACATCACGGCAGGCGAGAAGTCGTTCACCGATCACGTCGGCGAATTGTCCGCTCTGCTGGACCAGGGACCCGCAGCTGCGGCCGACGGTGTCCTCAAGTGGAGGGCCAGCCATCGCGCACAGGTGGAGGCTTACCAGGGCGGTGACTATCCGGCCGCCGTCGCGCAGGCGATCGGTGACGTTCCCGAGGCGTCGGCGGCACAGTTCGCCGTCGTCGAAGCCAGCTTGAGTGAGGCGATCGAACGGACCCGCGCAACGTTGCGCGACGACGTGTCACGTGCGGGAGCGCGGCTGACGTGGAGTCCGACCGGGACGCTCGTGCTGATGGTGGTCGCCGCGGCCGCGGCCGTCGTCGGTCTGTGGCCGCGGCTCAAGGAGTTCCTGTGAGAACGCGATTCGTGGTGGCGCTGCTCGCCCTCGCCCTCGCGCTGGCCGGGGCGGGATGCGGAACGCCGACGTCGCCGCAGGCGGTCACCGTGTCACCCGTCAACGCGATGCCCGCAGGCGCCGAGGAGGTCACGACCGCGCCAGCGGCGGGCAACGCGAACTGCGACAGGGAGGCCAGCCTGCGTCCCGGCGTGCAACCCAGTCCTGGTGCCATGCCACCCGGTTCGACGATGGCGGCGATCGCCGAGCGCGGCAGGCTCGTCGTCGGCGTCGACCAGAACACCTTTCTCTTCGGCTTCCGGAACCCGGCCACGGGCCAGTTGGAGGGCTTCGACATCGACGTCGCCCGCGAGATTGCGCGTCGCATCTTCGGCGATCCGAACCGGATCGATCTGAGGGTCGTCGACGCCAGTCAGCGTGAATCGGCGTTGCAGTCAGGTCAGGTGGACATGGTGGTCCGCACCTACTCGATCACCTGCGACCGCAAGCAGTACATCGCCTTCTCCACGCCGTACTACTACGCGCAGCAGCGCATCCTCGCCATCAAGGGTTCGGGAATCCGTTCTGCCGCCGACCTTTCGGGCAAGCGAGTTTGTGCGGTGCGTGGCACGACATCGTTGTCGGCGTTGTTCGCGCTCGATCCGAGGCCGACACTGTTCGGGGTGAGCAACTGGACCGACTGCCTCGTCATGTTGCAACAGGGACAGGTCGACGCCATCAGCACCGACGACGCCGTGCTGGCCGGGCTCGCAGAGCAGGACCCCAACGTGGAGTTGGTCGGACCCAGCATCGCTGCCGAGCCCTACGGCATCGGGATCAAGAAGGAGAACGAGGACCTGGTGCGGTTCGTCAACGGTGTCCTCGACGAGATGCGCGCCGACGGCACGTGGGAGCGCCTCTACCAGAACCGGCTGCTCATCCTCGGACCCTCGCCGGGCCCGCCACCGGCGCGGTATGAGGACTGACTCGTGACCGTGCTGACCACCGAAGAGATCGATCGCGAAATCGACTCGCGCACCAAGGAAGTCACCGCAGCATCGGTGACACTCGTCGAGCTCGACACCCACCCGGGCCTGCTGCACGTCCGCCGCTACCCGCCGACCGGCGTCACGGCACAGCGGTGGGCGCAGATCGAGAAGGCGCTCGCCGAGCTCTGGGAGGACGTCGGGCGGATGACGTCGATCCTCGACTCGGCCAAGGCGGTGCGGGCGCGTCGCTCGAAGCTGGACGACGACGACCGCGCGGAGTTGACCAGATGGCTACGCGAGCGCCCGCTCGAGGTGTCGCGCGAACGAATCCCACTGGCGCAGCGGATGATCACCGGTCCTGGTGAGACGGTCGGCTACGTCGGCCTCGGCGACATGGTGGACGACATGCGCGCTGCCTACCCGGCCGTTGCCGAGTTCCTCGATGCCGTCGACCGGATCAACTCGCTGATCGTGGATCGTCTCGGGCCGTTGCGGCAGCGCCTCGACGACGCAGGTGCGGCCTTCCCCAAGGAAGTCGCCGAGCTGTTGGCGGTTTCGGCGACCGATCCGCTGTCGCTGACACCGGAGGACGTCGAGAAGCGGGTCCGGGTGATCGCCGACGACGTCGAGCGGCGATCGGGCGAGCTCGCCGAACTGGCGGCGCTGCAAGCGGACTGGAAGGGTGCTCTCGCGGCGACGGCCACCCAACTCGACGACTTGCGCAACGCGGTGGACGGCGCGGCGGAAGTGCGCGCACGCGCCGAGCGGGACGTGGTGTCGGGTCCGTTGCCGGTACACGACGACGCCGAGCCGGGCCTGCGGGCACAGTTCACGTCCATCACCACGACGGATCCGGCGGCGCTGCGCTCACTGCGGCGCCGCATCGCCGCGGCGCTGGCCGTCGTGCACGAGGACCACGAGCTCGCGCAGGGGCTGCTCGACCGTCGCACCGAGCTCAAGGGCCGGCTCACGGCGTACCAGGCGAAGGCGGCCAGGCTGGACCTCGGTGAGGATCGGGATCTCTTGGCGTCCAGCCGGATCGCCTCCGGGTTGTTGCATCGCAGACCGTGCGACCTCCGTGCCGTGACCAGGGCCGTCGCGGACTATCAGCAGTTGCTCGTCGAGAGGCAGGGGAGCGCGAGATGAACTGCGCCGAACCGGGATGCGGCGGGACCGTCGTCGACGGCTACTGCGACGTGTGCGGCACCGCCCCTGCGCCGCCGAGCGCGGCACCGTCGACCGCCACCTCCGCCGCGGGGTCGCGGGCCACCGCGGCGAGCCGCCCGACCGCTCGCTCGACGGGGACGGCACGTACGGGGTCGTCGCGCTCGTCGAGCTCACGTGGCCGTCTCGGCGCAGGGGTCGTCGTGATGCCGCGGGTTCCGCGCGGGAACCCGGCGGCTGCGATCCTGAGCGACCCGAAGGTGCCGGAGGGCAGCAGATTCTGCGGCAACACCGGCTGCGGTAAGCCCGTCGGACGTGGCGCCGACGGGAACCCTGGACGCACGGAGGGCTTCTGCACCCAGTGTGGCACGCGGTTCTCCTTCATCCCCAAGCTCTCTCGCGGCGATGTCGTCGGTGGGCAGTACGAGGTGCAGGGGGCGATAGCGCATGGCGGCCTCGGCTGGATCTACCTCGCGGTCGACCGGAACGTACACAACCGCTGGGTCGTGCTCAAGGGCCTGCTGAACTCCACCGATGCCGACGCCATGGCGGCCGCCGCCGCCGAGGTCCTCACGCTCTCGGAGGTGGAGCACCCCAACATCGTCCGGATCTACAACTTCGTCGAGCACGTGGATGCCTCCGACCCCGCGGGCGTACCGGTCGGCTACATCGTGATGGAGTACGTGGGCGGCACGTCGCTCAAACAGATTCGCAAGGCCCGCAACGGTCCGCTGCCTGCCGACCAGGCCGTCGCGTACCTCGTCGAGATCGCGCCGGCGGTCGCCTATCTCCACACCCAGGGTCTGGCCTACTGCGACTTCAAGCCGGACAACGTGATGCAGACCGACGAGCAGCTCAAGCTGATCGACCTCGGTGCGGTCATCGCCATGGACGACGAGCAGAGCGCGATCTTCGGCACGGTCGGCTACCAGGCGCCCGAGATCGCCAAGACCGGGCCGACCGTCGCCAGCGACGTCTACACGATGGGGCGAACGCTCGCCGTGCTCGTCATGGACGTACCACAGGAGCACGGCCGCTTCGTCGATCAGCTGCCCGGTCCCGACACCGTGCCGGTGCTCGCGAAATACGAGTCGCTGTATCGCGCGATCCTGCGTGCCACCGACCCCGACCCGGCAAGGCGCTTCTCGTCGGTCGAGGAGTTCGCCGATCAGCTGACCGGCGTGCTGTACGAGATCGCGTCGGTCGATGCCGATGTCGCACAGCCACGGATGTCGAACTACTTCAGTCCGCAGCGCGACGTGTACGGCGCGGGCCGGGACGTGGCGGTGAGAGCGGGCCGGGTGATCGCGGCACTGCCGGTGCCCGTCGTCGACCCGAACGACCCAGGTGCCGCGCTGCTCGCCACCACCAGCGGGACGCCGCCCGCCCAGCTCGAGCACGCCCTGCACCTCGCCAGGGGCGGCACGAATCAGGGC
>NZ_JBOGDD010000512.1:0-4953 GCF_050701675.1 Mycobacterium sp.
CTTCACCCTCGACCCGAGCCTCATCGAACAGAAGCGACTCAACAAGCAGGTCCGGGTCAATCTGAAGGCGGGTGAGTCCACCCGGCTGAACGACGGCACGGTGGTCCGGTTCGACGGCGCCGTGCCCTTCATCAACGTCCAGGTCTCGCACGATCCCGCGCAGGTCTGGGTGCTGGTGTCGGCGCTGGCCATGATGGCGGGTCTGGTGGTGTCGCTCATCGTGCGGCGACGCCGGATCTGGGTGCGGGTTTCCCCGGCGGGGCCGGGTACCGTGAGCGTTGAGCTGGGCGGCCTCGCCCGCACCGACAATTCCGGGTGGGGCGACGAGTTCGAGAGGTTGACCGCGCGGCTGGTTCCACCGTCGGGAGAGAAGAGCGAATAGCGAATGAATACCCCACACATTGACATCGGGCTCTCCCGCTACTCGGACTGGGCCTTCACGTCATCGATCGTGGTACTGGTCATCGCCCTGCTGCTGCTCGCGGTGGAACTCGCCTACAGCGGCAGTCGCAAGGCCGAGGCCCGTGAACTGGTGTCCGCCGGGGTCGCTGCCGACAGCGCGAAGCCCGGCGTCGTCGCCGATACTCCGAGGCGCCTCGTCG
Source organism: Mycobacterium sp. (assembly GCF_050701675.1). Classification (GTDB taxonomy): domain Bacteria; phylum Actinomycetota; class Actinomycetes; order Mycobacteriales; family Mycobacteriaceae; genus Mycobacterium. Next base: position 603 of record NZ_JBOGDD010000512.1, read on the forward strand.
ACGAACGGATCGGCCGCGCCGGCCTCGCGTTGGTCTACGTCGGCACCCTGATGCTGTTCGCGTGCATCGTGCTGCGCGGATTGGCGACCTCGCGGGTGCCGTGGGGCAACATGTACGAGTTCATCAACCTGACCTGTTTCTGCGGGCTGGTTGCCGCGACGATCGTGTTGCGCCGGCCGAGCTACCGGGCGCTGTGGGCGTTCGTGCTGCTGCCCGTGCTGATCCTGTTGGCCGTCTCGGGTAAGTGGCTGTACTCCAACGCCGCACCCGTGATGCCCGCGCTGCAGTCCTACTGGCTGCCGATCCACGTGTCGGTCGTCAGCCTCGGCTCGGGGGTGTTCCTCGTCGCAGGCGTTGCGAGCATGCTGTTCCTGGTCAAGATGTCGCCGCTCGCCGATCCCGGTCGCGACGGCACGCTTGCGGCCATCGTCCAGCGCCTGCCCGACGCGCAGACGCTGGACCGGATCGCGTACCGCGCGACCATCTTCGCGTTCCCCATCTTCGGCTTCGGGGTGATCTTCGGCGCCATCTGGGCCGAGGAGGCGTGGGGCCGCTACTGGGGGTGGGACCCCAAGGAGACGGTCGCGTTCATCGCCTGGGTGGTCTACGCCGCCTACCTGCACGCCCGGTCGACGGCGGGCTGGCGCGACCGCAAGGCCGCCTGGATCAACGTCGTCGGATTCGTCGCGATGGTGTTCAACCTGTTCTTCATCAACCTGGTCGTGACCGGCCTTCACTCGTATGCCGGGGTGGGCTGAGCTTGACGTCTCCAGGCTCGTCTCACCCCCGCGCATCCGACCAACCACCGGGGTTCCGGGCGCAAGAGCGGTTTAGCGACCCGGCTCAGTCGATACCGCCCGAGTGGTCGGCGCCGACACCGCCCCACGGGCTGCCGGTGGTGCAGCTGCCTGCACCTCAGCCCGCCGCTTCTGCGGAACCGGACGTGACGCCACCGAAGCTGGACCTCTCGACCGTCGCGCTTCTGGGCCAGCCAAGGCGAAAGCCGACGAGTGGCTGGCGTCGCTGGGTCTACCTGGGCTCGTTCAGCCTGGTCAACCTCGGCGAGGGCGCCAAGGTCATGCGCCGCAAGGAGCTCGAAACCCAGGCGAGTCGGCCGCTGCGGGATTGCTACGGGATCGCGGTGCTCTCGCTCAAGGGCGGCGTCGGGAAGACGACGATCACCGCGACGCTCGGCGCGACGTTCGCCTCGGCCAGAGGCGACCGCGTCATCGCCGTCGACGCCAACCCCGACCGGGGCACGCTCAGTGAGAAGGTCCCGCTCGAGACGGCGTCCACGGTCCGTCACCTGCTGCGCGACGCTGAGGGCATCAGCAGCTACAGCGACGTCCGTGCCTATACGTCGCAGGGGCCCAGCAGGCTGGAAGTGCTTGCCTCGGAAAGCGATCCGGCGGTGTCGGAGGCTTTCAGCAGTGACGACTACAAGCGCACGCTCGAGGTGCTCGAGCGTTTCTACAGCCTGGTTCTGACCGACTGCGGCACAGGGATGCTGCACTCGGCGATGTCGGCGGTGCTGAACAACGCCGACGTGTTGATCGTGGTCAGCTCGGGTTCGGTCGACGGGGCCCGCAGCGCGTCGGCGACGTTGGACTGGCTCGACGCTCACGGGTATCAACAGCTCGTCGCAAACTCGATCGCCGTGATCAACGGGGTGCGACCGCGATCGGGTGGAGGCGGCTCGCGCGTCGACCTTGGGAAGGTGGCCGATCACTTCTCCCGGCGCTGCCGGGCGGTGCTCGAGGTGCCGTTCGACCCGCATCTGGAGGAGGGCGCCGAGATCAGCCTCGACCGGTTGAAGGCTCCGACACGCGATGCGTTGACCGAGTTGGCTGCCGTGGTCGCAAGCGGATTCCCGAGCACGAGCTAGTAGCTCGTGGTGCGTTCAGCGGGGATCCTTGCCATGGTTGAGCCGGTTCAGGAAGTCCGGGTCGTCGTCGGGCCCGATCGTTCTGGTTTTCGGTCGACTGGCAGCGGCGCGCACCAGGCGCCAGGCCCCATAGGCCAGTCCCGCCAAGATGATGGCCGAGAAAAGGAACTGCAGCACGAAAACCTCCTTGTTCACAGGGTACGCGTCGTCGGTAGGCTCGGGACCGTGTCTGGTTCGGAGGGTAGGAGCGAAGTAACTGGGGGATCGGCGTCCCGGATGGTCATCGACGTCCTCGTGTACACGATTGCCCGCATCCTGCTGGTCGGGGTGCTTGCGCTGGTGATCTACCTCGGCGCGCACCTGCTGGGGGTCCAGGAGTTCCCGATCGTGCTGCCGCTCCTGTTCGCGATCGTGTTGGCGTTTCCTCTCGGCATTTGGCTGTTCGCCCCGCTGCGTCGTCGCGCGACCGCCAGCATCGCCGTGTTCGACGAGCGTCGCCGCCGCGACCGCGAACAGTTGCGGGCTCGTCTGCGGGGCGAAGAGCCCCCTGCCAGGTGACGAAAGCGTGACGACTTCGCCCCGGTCGGCCTTCGGAGCCCAGTTCGTGGGCGCCGCAGGATTTCTCAACTCTCCGACGTATGGCCTGCCACCGGTGTTCCTGATCGACGCCCTGAATCGTCAACTCGGCGAATGGCAGACGGGCACCATGGACGTTCCGGCGTTCGACGAGTCGGTGCATCGTGGTCGGGCCGCCTACGCCCAGCTCGTCGGGGTCGGCGTCGAGTCGGTGGCGATGGGTGGCAGCGTGTCGGCTCTGCTCGGGTTGGTCGCGTCCTCGATTCCCGACGGCGCCAAGGTTGCGACGCTGGCCGGTGAGTTCACCAGCACCACCTTCCCGTTCGCCGCCCAGGCGGGCCGAGGGGTGACGGTCACCGAGATGACGGCCGAGGAGTTGATCGCCGCGGCGGCGGACTACGACGTGGTGGCGGCGAGCCTGGTGCAGTCCGCTGACGGCGAGCTGCTCGACGTCGATCGGCTGCGCGCCGCGTTGACGGGTGCCGACACCATCACCGTCATCGACGTGACGCAGGCGGTCGGCTGGAAGGCCCTCGATCTGGGCTGGGTCGACGTCACCGCCGCCGCGGTCTACAAGTGGCTGATGGCGCCGCGCGGTACGGCGTGGATGTCGTTGAGCGACAGGGTTGCTCGCCGGATGACCCCGCATCTGGCCAATTGGTACGCCTCGTCGCAGCCGTGGTCGACGATCTACGGGCTGCCGTTGCGGCTGGCCGACGACGCGCGACGGTTCGATACGTCACCCGCGTGGTTCGGTGTGCTTGGGGCGGGTCTGACGCTGCCATGGTTGGCGTCGCTCGACCGCGATGCGGTGGAGGCGCACTGCGTTGGGCTGGCCTCGCAGCTGCGGGGGGAATTCGAACTGCCGCCCGTCGATTCGGCCATCGTGTCGCTGCCGTTCGCCGATGCCGCCGACAAGCTGAGGAGCGCAGGTGTCATGGCGTCCGTGCGCGCGGGGGCCGTGCGGGTGGGCTTTCACCTCTACAACACCGAGGACGATCTGCAGCGACTGCTCGACGCGCTCCGGTGATTCGTGCACGCTTTGCCGCGGTGAGCACGGGTTCCAACACGCAAGTCGCTGGGTGAGCACTCAGCCGTCGAGCTGCCCCGCGATGCCCCGTTCGATGCCGTCGCGGGTCGCGGTCGGCAGGACGACGAGTCCGTCGAGTTCCTTGGCCGCCAGTGCATACGCCTGCTCGCGTTCGTGCTGTGTCGCACCGGTATCCGACGCCACGCTGAGCAGGCTGCGGGCGCGGGCGATCCGCTGCTGAGCCTCTGGGGAGAAGTCGCTGCGGCGTCGGCGGATCGCCTCGGCCTCGGCGGTGTCGAACGCGGTCGTGTAGTCCTCGACCGCTGCGAGGTACCTGGCGGCCGACTCACGGTCGTCGAGCAGGTCCTCGGCCTTCGCGGGTCGCAGCAGATCGGCGCGCAGCTTCGCCTTGTGGAAGTCCGTGGTGAGCGGGTCGCGCATGTCGGTCATCAGCGGGAAGTCGAGGAGTTTGTCGCTGTCGAGTTCGTAGGACATCCAGCGCGTGTCCGTGCGGGCGTGTTCGTCGATGGTGCGGGTGATCATCCGCCACATGGCGGCGGGGTTGGTTGGCTTGTGCGGCGAGGTGGCTGCGGACGGCGCGTCGTCGAGCCTGGGTCCCTCGGACCCGTCGGACGGCCGCTGGACGCGCTTCCACACGCTGACCGCAGCGATGATGACGCCCGCCACGGGTACGAGCATCAGCAGAAGCTCCGCCAGCCGGAACACGATGCCCATCCAGCCAGGATGCCACTGTCTCGTGGCGGGCTGCCGCGACGTGGGCGGGTGGCGGCCCGAGAATCAGCCGAACGTCAGCGCCGCGGCCACCGCGACCGACCACACCAGCATCGTCAGCCCGGTGT
>NZ_JBOGDD010000513.1:0-4588 GCF_050701675.1 Mycobacterium sp.
GGTGTCGGTAGGGGCCTTTTTCGTGCCCAGAGGCTGATTCGCCACCTTGCCGCCGTGACGGGGTTCTCCAAGCCCTTGAAGTCACCCCGCAAGGAAAGGCCACCAATGCCAGTGTCGAAGCTCAAGCCGATCAAGTCATGGACCAGCATCGGCGCTCTCGCCGTCACGGCCAGCCTCCTCGCAGCGTGCGGAGGCGGTTCCAGCGACGTCGCCGGGGGTGGGGATCAGCCGAAGGCCGACACCACGCTGACCCTCGTCGCGTACGCCGTACCCGAGCCGGGCTGGAGCAAGATCATCCCCGCGTTCGCGGCCACCCCGGAGGGCAAGGGCGTCGCGGTGACGACGTCGTACGGGGCATCGGGCGACCAGTCCAGAGGCGTGGTCGACGGCAAGCCCGCAGACATCGTCAACTTCTCCGTCGAACCCGACGTCACCCGCCTGGTCAAGGCCGACAAGGTGGCCAAGGACTGGAACACCGACGCCACCAAGGGCATCCCCTTCGGATCCGTGGTTTCGCTCGTCGTGCGCAAGGGCAACCCCAAGAACATCAAGGACTGGGACGACCTGCTGCAGCCGGGCCTCGAGGTGGTCACCCCGAGCCCGCTGAGCTCCGGCTCGGCGAAGTGGAACCTGTTGGCGCCGTACGCCGCCAAGAGCAACGGCGGCAAGGACCCGCAGGCAGGACTTGACTACGTCAACAAGCTGGTGACCGAGCACGTCAAGACGCGCCCCGGCTCGGGCCGCGAAGCCACCGACGTGTTCCTGCAGGGCACGGGCGACGTGTTGATCAGCTACGAGAACGAGGCGATCAACACCGAACGTCAGGGCAAGCCGGTCGAGCACCTCAACCCGCCCCAGACGTTCAAGATCGAGAACCCCGTCGCGGTCGTCACCAGTAGCGCCCACCTTGAGCAGGCCACGGCACTGAAGAACTTCCTGTACACCCCTGAGGGCCAGAAGGTGTGGGCTCAGGCCGGTTTCCGCCCGGTCGATCCCGCCGTGGCAGCAGAATTCACCGCTGACTTCCCGGCACCCGAGAAGCTGTGGACCATCGACGATCTCGGCGGCTGGGGCGACGTCGATCCCGCGCTGTTCGACAAGGACAACGGCTCGATCACCAAGATCTACAAGCAGGCGACGGGATGACGGCTGGGCTGGCGCCGACTCCCGAGGCGCGGCCCCAGCCAGAAGGTGATGGGGCCGGGCCGAAACGGCTGCGCCGTCGCCACGGCACGACGTCGCTGCGCGTAGGCGCCGCGACACTGTGGCTCAGCGTCATCGTGCTACTGCCGCTGGCCGCCATCCTGTGGCAGTCGGCCGGCGGCGGGTGGAGTCTGTTCTGGAGCGCGGTCAGCTCCAATGCCGCCATCGAGTCCTACAAGGTGACGCTGACGATCTCGGTCGGGGTCACCGTGGTGAACATGTTCTTCGGTCTGCTGGTGGCCTGGGTGCTGACCCGCGACGACTTCCCTGGCAAGCGTCTTGTCGACGCCGTCATCGATCTGCCGTTCGCGCTGCCGACCATCGTCGCGAGCCTGGTGATGCTGGCGCTCTACGGCCCGAACAGCCCAGTCGGACTTCATCTTCAGCACACGAAGTGGGGCGTCGGCGTCGCGCTGCTGTTCGTCACGCTGCCGTTCGTCGTGCGTTCGGTGCAGCCGGTGCTACTGGAACTCGACCGCGAGGTCGAAGAGGCCGCGGCGTCGTTGGGCGCCAACAACCTGACCATCTTCACGCGGGTCGTCCTGCCCGCGTTACTGCCGTCGCTGCTGTCGGGTGCGGGCCTCGCGTTCTCGCGGGCGATCGGCGAATTCGGCTCGGTCGTCCTGATCGGTGGCGCGGTGCCGGGGGAGACCGAGGTCTCGTCTCAGTGGATCCGCACCCTGATCGAGAACGACGACCGCACGGGTGCCGCAGCGATCTCCATCGTGCTGCTGGTGGCCTCGTTCCTGGTGTTGTTCGTCCTCAGGGCAGTCGGTTCCCGGGCGGCGAAGCGAGAGGAACTCTCCCGATGACCCTGTCTCGGTCGGTGCGTTATCTCCTCCGCTTCCTGGCCCTGGCCTACGTCCTGATCCTGGTCATCGTCCCGGTCGGGCTGATCCTGTGGCGCACCTTCACGCCAGGTATCGGCGCCTTCTTCGCATCGATCGGCACGCCCGCGGCGATCTCGGCCCTGCAGTTGTCGTTGCTCGTGGTGGCCATCGTGGTGCCGCTCAACGTGATCTTCGGGGTGCCGACCGCTCTGGTGTTGGCGCGCAACAGGTTTCGCGGCAAGAGCGCGCTGCAGGCCATCATCGACCTGCCCTTCGCCGTGTCGCCCGTCGTCGTGGGCGTGGCCCTTATCCTGCTGTGGGGGTCGGCCGGTGCGCTGGGCTTCGTCGAGAACGATCTCGGCTTCAAGATCATCTTCGGGCTGCCTGGCATCGTGCTGGCCAGCATCTTCGTCACGCTGCCCTTCGTCATCCGCGAGGTCGAACCCCTCTTGCACGAGATCGGCACCGATCAGGAGGAAGCCGCCGCCACGCTGGGATCGCAGTGGTGGCAGACCTTCTGGCGCATCACGCTGCCGTCGATCAGATGGGGTCTGACGTACGGGATCGTGCTGACCATCGCCCGCACCCTCGGCGAGTACGGCGCGGTCATCATGGTGTCGTCCAACCTTCCCGGCACGTCGCAGACGCTGACGCTGCTGGTCTCCGACCGCTACAGCCGCGGTGAGGAGTACGGCGCGTACGCCGTGTCGACGCTGTTGATGTCCGTCGCGGTGTTCGTGCTGGTCGTACAAGTGATCCTCGACGCCCGGCGCGCCCGGGCGGCAAAATAGGCTTCGAGTAGGAGACCCATGACTTCCGATGAGCCAAATGCGATCACGGTGCGCGGCGCCAACAAGCGCTACGGCGACTTCGTCGCCCTGGACAACGTCGACTTCGACGTTCCCGAGGGTTCTCTGACGGCACTGCTCGGGCCCAGCGGATCGGGCAAGTCGACTCTGCTACGGGCCATCGCCGGGCTCGACCAGCCTGACACCGGCACCATCACCATCAAGGGGCAGGACGTCACCGGGGTGCCCCCGCAGCGGCGCGGCATCGGCTTCGTCTTCCAGCACTACGCCGCGTTCAAACACCTCACGGTGCGTGACAACGTCGCCTTCGGGCTGAAGATCCGCAAGCGGCCCAAGGCCGAGGTCAAGGACAAGGTCGACAACCTTCTGGAGATCGTCGGGCTGGCCGGTTTCCAAACCCGCTACCCGAGTCAACTCTCGGGTGGGCAGCGGCAGCGGATGGCGCTCGCCCGCGCGCTCGCGGTGGACCCACAGGTGTTGCTGCTCGACGAGCCGTTCGGTGCGCTCGACGCCAAGGTGCGCGAGGACCTGCGCTCCTGGCTGCGCCGCCTGCACGACGAAGTCCACGTCACCACCGTGCTGGTGACCCACGATCAGGCAGAGGCGCTCGACGTGGCCGACCGGATCGCCGTTCTGAACCAGGGCCGCATCGAACAGGTCGGTGGCCCGACCGAGGTGTACGACAACCCGGCCAACGGGTTCGTCATGTCGTTCCTCGGGGCGGTGTCCTCCTTGAACGGCGCGCTGGTCCGACCGCACGACATTCGGGTGGGCCGCAACCCCGACATGGCGATCGCGCAAGCCGACGGCAGCGTGTCCTCAGCCGGTGTCATCCGTGCCACCATCGACCGAATCGCGGTGCTGGGCTTCGAGGTTCGCGTCGAGCTCACCGGTGCCACCGACAACGCCGCGTTCACCGCGCAGATCACCCGCGGCGATGCCGAGGCACTCGGCTTGAAGGCGGGCGACACCGTCTACGTCCGCGCCACCCGGGTGCCGTCGATCCCCGGCGGCACCGAGTTGCCCGCGGTCGACGAAGCCGATGACATCGCCACGCTGACGAAGGCCTGACACCGGCCTTCAGCGGGGCGGATCCCCGCGCCACGTGAAGCTGTTGACGTACTTGCCCATGTCCAGCGCGAGAAAGAAGTTGGCCCCCGAGGGATGGCCGGAGCCGAATTCCGGACTGAACTCGCGGTACGGGCCGGCCCCCGCGGCGATCAACGCGAAGTCATTCTTCACGGCGACCATGATCAGGACGCGGTTGCGCCCATCATCCCCGATGGCATCGGCCGGGTAGTCGTCGGCGACTTCGCCGTATCCGAGTTGGTATCCCACGAAGGCGTTCGGAATCTCGTAGGCGAACGTTGCGTCCGGGTAGTGGTCCCTGAGCAGATCGTCCGCGATCTGGCGCGGCGTCTGACCGTTCGCGGGTTGTCCGAACAGTCGCAGCGTGCCGCCATCGCCAGCAAGAAGGTCGAGGACCACCCCGTTCGGCTCGAAGGTGGCCTCGTACGCCGTGCCCTCACCCGGGTAGGAGACCGAGAACTCGCCGGTGCTCGGGGTGAAGCGAGGGTTGGTGGCGACCGGTTTGCTGATCGGCGGCTGCCCGCAGTCGGGCGGGCACACGACTTGGGCCTTGGGCGGCGTCAGCCACAACGACAGCGCGACCGACGCGGCCATGACGACGGCGGCAACGGCAGCGACGATCAGGAGCAATCGTGCCGGGGACGTCGACGGCGTCGC
>NZ_JBOGDD010000514.1:0-1688 GCF_050701675.1 Mycobacterium sp.
GAGTTCAGGTTGACGATCACCTGCCCGATCAGCTGGTCGCGATCCGCCAACGTATTGGTCAGTGCCGCAGTCTGTTCGAAGAACGACGTGAGGGTCCCGCCCTGACCTTGAAAGGCCGCGATGAGCTGACCGGTCAACGCATTGACCTGGTTGGGATCCAGTGCCCGGAACAACGGCCGGAAGCCGCCGATCAGGGCATCCAAGTCCAGCGCTGGAGATGTCTGGGCCAAGGGAATCGTGCCGCCGGGCTGCAGGCGCTTCGTGCTACCCGCTCCCTCCTCGAGGGCCAGATAGCGACCGCCGATCAGATTGTCGTACCGAATGACGGCCCGACTGCCCTGAGTGAGGACCACCGAGTCGTCGGCTTGGAACTCGACCAGCGCGGTGGTGTCCGGTTCGATCGAGATGTTCTTCACCTTGCCGACTTCGACGCCTGCAATACGGACGAACTGATCGACCTCGAGGCCGGTCACGTTGGTGAATTGGGCTCGGTAGGTCTTCTCGGATTGGAACCGGAGCTGCCCGAAGATCGCGAAGATCGCGAAGATCCCGAAGGCACAGACCGTCAGGAAGATGGCCAGGCGCCAGATTGCACCGCCCAGATTATCCTTCACGGCCGATGCCTTCCTGCGTGTCGATCGATGAGAGCGCGTCCGTCATGGCCCTGGAATCCCAGGGACGGGAACCGGATACGCCGGTGTCGGTTGCACGTCCGCGGGGAACGGGACGTAGAACGGTTCCGACCCTGGCGGTGGTGGGCCGGGTTCGCGTGGCGCACCCGGTGGCGGCGCAGGCGGCAGGCCCGGGTACAGCGGGGTGCCGTCCGGGGCGTACTGCTGCGCGCCATAGGGCGGGGCACCCGGGTACGGAATCGGGCCAATGGCGGGCCCACCCTGATTGCGCAGGCTCGGTGGCTCTGGCGTGCCGCGAGTGACGGGCAGATAGTTGGCATAGCCCGGGAATCCGATGCCTGGATTGGGTCGGTTGTCCAGACCGGTGCCAAAACCGGTGTTGGTGATCAAGTTCCGGACCGGCCAGTTCTGCGAGACGTCGGGGCCAGATCCGCAGCCCGGTTGACCGCCGGGACCGCCCTTGGCGCCGTTGATCGGCAGATTGTCCGGATACTTGTAGGGGTCGTTGCCGCCGAGCAGAGCCACGTCGAGGATCACCGACTTCCCGTTCGTGCCACCGGTGACGTCCACGAATCCTGAGTCGATGGTCTTCTTGGCTCCGAGGAACAGGCAGGTGAGCTCCGGGTTGTACTTCATCAGCAAGCGGGTGATCGGCTCGAGTTGATTGACGGCCCTAACCAGATTGTCCTTGTTTGGCGCGAGCAGATCGATGCCGGTGTTGGAGAGCCCCGCCAGATTGAGAAGCAACGAATCCAGCTGCTTGGCGTTGTCGACGATGCTGGTGCTCGTCGTGCTGGCGGCATCGAGGACCGTGATGATGTTTTGCGCCGCGACTGAATAGGTATCGCTGAAACCCTTGAGCGACTGGAAGTCCCGGCGCACCGTCTCCGAGCGCGGATTCAACTGCTGGAGAACTTCATTGCCGTCCGAGATCGCTTGGCCCATCGCGTCGCCCTGTCCACGAAGGCCTTCGGCCAGTGCCGACAGCACGCCGTTCAGCTTCGCCGGGTCGATCTGCTGCAACACACCGGTGAGATTCTGGAAGACCGTGTTGAC
>NZ_JBOGDD010000515.1:0-4089 GCF_050701675.1 Mycobacterium sp.
GGATGACCAAGGCCGTGGTGTCCAAGTATCAGTTCGGAAAGTGGCACGCGGCAATGCAAGCGTGCAATGCGCACGGCCGTGGCCATCTCCTCGCCGAGGTTGACGGGCCCGAACTCCGTCGACGCACTGGTTCGCCCAAGCCGTTGGCCGGCGTCACGCAGACTGATGCAGGCACGGTGCAGCCCGCGACGCTGGCCAGGGGTCTCCGCCACGTGGCATTGGAGCTGGGGGCAAAGATCTACGAGGGAACGCCGATGACGGGCCTCGACCGTGGGAAGCCGAACCGGGTGCGCACGGGCGCAGGCAGTGTCACGTGCGAGAGCGTCGTCCTTGCGCTCGGCGCATGGATGGGGCGGTTTCGCGAATTGCGACGCGCCTTCGTGCCGATCGGGAGCTCGATGGTCGTCACCGAACCGTTGGGGGACAAGTTGCTCGGTCGTGCCTTTGCGAATGGCGCGGGGACTGGCGATCTGCGCATGTCCGTTCATCACATGCAGGTGACTCCAAACGGCCGCCTCGCATTCGGGCGTGGCGGCGGCCCCCTTGGACCCGCCGGACGAGTGACGTCATCAGTCCTGTACGACCCGCGTTCGATTCGCTCGATCATCGGTGATCTGCGCGGGTGGTTTCCCGACCTGGCTGATGCCCGCATCACGCATGCGTGGAGCGGCGCGGTCGACCGTGCACCGAGCCACTTGCCGTTCATCGGCCAACTCGGCGGTCGTGGCACGATCCACTACGCCAGCGGAATCTCGGGTCAGGGTGTCGCGCAGTGCGCCTACCTCGGACGAGTGCTGGGGCGCACCGTGCTGGGGATGCAGGACGCGGACACCCGCTCGCCACTGACACACGGACCGACGGCGTTCTTGCCGCCTGAGCCATTCCGTTCGGTCGGCGGTGCCGTCGTGCGAGCCACTGTCGAGTGGGTCGAGAACAAGCAGGAGGACGGCCTCCGCCTGAACGTGAACAAAGCACTCAAGAAGCTGATTTCAACGACGACCCCACGCGCGCTGGAGCCAAGGTTGTGGCGATCGCCCTCGATGGCTGCGCCGAACGAGATTTCTTGAAGCTCACGACTATCCGTAGCCAACGGGTCGGAGATATCTCCGTGCCGGGCCGAGCGTCCGATGCAGAAATGAAGGTTGAGCATTCGATGTCATTCGAGAATATCGCGCCCATCGTCCTCCCGACGGCACCGGGACGCATCGCGGATGCCATTCGAGCATCGATCCTCGACGGTAGCCTGGCTCCTGGGTCGCAGTTGACCGAAATGCAACTCGCCGAACGGCTCAATGTCAGCCGCGGTTCGATTCGCGAAGCCATGCAGCGACTGATTCAAGAGGGACTGCTACGAACGAAGCCGCACCACGGCACATTCGTCATCGAGCTCGGCACCGAGGATATCGCTGATATCTATCTGGCACGCCGGGCGGTGGAAACCACTGCCGCAGTGCGTCTCATGGGGGGACAGCGCAACGAAGCCACCTTCGTTGCCCTTGATCGGGCGGTAGACAACCTTCGCGCTGCCGTCGACGGTGGTCACTGGGCAGATGTCGTCGGAGCTGACATCTGCTTTCACGAAATGCTCGTGGACTCGGCCAAGAGCCAACGGTTGACCCGGATGTTCACCACACTGACGGCCGAGACCAGGATGTGTATGGCTGGCTTGCTCGATGGCAATCCCGGGTGGTTGAAGCGAGCGGTCAGCGAGCACGTCGATCTGGTCGCGGCCCTGCGTCGTGGCGACAAGGATCAGACCGTCGAACTCCTTGACAGTCACTTCTCGCTCGACGACGCATTGAGCTACCGCGCGGCTGAGAATGTTCCCGGCGCGTATGTCTAGGGATATCAAGTGTCACAACAACGTCAGAAGCATCATCATGACCCCTGTTCGAGACGGCAAAGAGGAGAATATGCCACGACGGGTGACACAGACGACCACGGCATCAGCGGAGGTTTCCGCAGGGGGTTGCTTCGACATGCTCTCGGATGTGCGACGTGCCTGAGTTGGTGAATGCGGTGACCCATCAGATTGCCCTGATCCCGGGTGACGGAATCGGAGGTGAGGTGATCGAGCCGGCGACTGCTGTGCTCGACGCCGTCGGTAACCGACACGGCATCACATTCGGCTACGACCTCTTCGACTGGTCCTGCGCCCGATATCTGCAGCGGGGAGCGATGATGCCCGACGATGGTCTCGATCAGATCCGTGGGCACGATGCGATTCTCTTGGGTGCGGTCGGCTGGCCTGGCGTCGCCGACCATGTCTCGTTGTGGGGGTTACTGATTCCCATCCGGCGGGAGTTCGGGCAGTACGTCAACCTGCGCCCCATCACGGTTTTCGAAGGCGTGAACTCACCGGTGCGCGGAGTACTTCCCGGAGACGCCTCCGGGGGTGTGGACTTCGTCGTGGTGCGGGAGAACACCGAGGGGGAATATTCCGAGATCGGCGGACGCTTCGGGCGCGGTACCGAAACTGAATTCGCCAGCCAAGAAGCCATCTTCACGAGGATTGGTATTGAGAGGATCGCTGACTACGCGTTCGCACTAGCGGGCGGGCGCCGCAATCGTCTGGTCTCTGCGACTAAGTCAAACGGGATCGTGCACACCATGCCCTTCTGGGATGAGGTTGTGGCGCAACGTGGATCGGCACATCCGCAGGTTTCCTGGCGCAGCGAACACATAGACGCTCTGGCAGCCAAGATGGTGCTCGAGCCGGCATCGTTCGACGTGGTGCTTGCGTCCAATCTATTTGGCGACATTCTTTCGGACCTGGCTGCTGCGGTCGCCGGGTCGATCGGTTTGGCTCCTTCCGGGAATTTGGACCCGTCCGGCAGATTTCCGTCGATGTTCGAGCCGGTGCACGGGTCGGCGCCCGACATCGCGGGTCAGGGAAAGGCGAACCCGCTGGGCGCGATCTGGTCAGCAGGGCTCATGCTCGACCACCTCGACCACCCAGAAGCAGCTGCGGAAGTCCTCGGTGCCATGCGTGACGTGTTGCGCACCCGTGAAACGCTGACGCCGGATCTGGGAGGAACATCAACCACAACGCAGCTGACGCGGGCGGTTATCGACCGACTGACAACGCACACCACTGGTCGCAGAAACTGAACCGAGAGATGCTGAAAACCTGCCGAACCGAGTGCTTCGAGACCGGCACCAGGGTGGTGGTCGATCAGGCGCTCCCGTGTGAAAGCGACATGTTTGTATGACCAACGCCGTGGTCCTCAGCCTGGGTTGACCACGATCGGCGCCTAAGAATTGAGATCCGGTGACCACGGCCATGGCGTCTTTTGTTGACAATCAACGATAGTCTGTGAGCAAGATGGCCGGTTCATCTGCGATAACGGCGAAGGAAGGCCTGATGGCGTTCGACAGTATCAAGCCGATGGCTCTGACTACGGCCCCAGGCCGTATTGCGGATGTTATCCGGGGGTCGATCCTCGACGGGACATTGGCGCCGGGTGAACAGTTGACTGAAACCCAGCTCGCTGAGCGGCTGAGTGTCAGCCGTGGTCCGATTCGTGAGGCGATGCAGCGTCTGGTGCAGGAGGGCCTGTTGTGGAGCAAGCCCCACCACGGAACCTTCGTGGTCGAACTGGGCCATGAGGATGCCGCCGATATCTACCTGGCGCGGCGAGCAGTCGAGGGGACAGCTGCAATACGGGTGATGGGGCGGCTCGATAGTGCACCGGCGTTCAAGGCGCTCGACCAAGCGGTATCTGAACTGCGGTTGGCGGTGAAATCCGGTGAGTGGGCTGCCATAGTGTCTGCGGACATCAAGTTTCACGAGGTTTTGGTCAGTGCGGCTAAGAGCCCGCGTTTGAGTCGTGTGTTCAGCACCTTGACCGCTGAAACACGGCTGTGCATGGCGGCTTTCGTGGAAGGCCATCCCGATTGGCTCAAGCGAGCGGTATCTCAACACCGTGACCTGGTGGCTGCGATACGCAATGGTGACCAGGCCGAGGTACTCAATTTGCTAGACACCCACTTCAATCTCGACGAGCACCTTGCTTACCGCGGTGACGTTACCCACAAGAACGAGGAGAAGAAGGCGCGCGCCTAGGACGCAACCATAAGGACCTATAC
>NZ_JBOGDD010000516.1:0-4539 GCF_050701675.1 Mycobacterium sp.
GTGCCGACCATTGCGTCGCGCGGCACGCTCGCGCAGCAGGAGCGCTGGCTGCCCGGCCTCGTCACGTACGAGAAGGTCGGCGCGTGGGCGATCACCGAGCCGGACTCGGGCTCGGATGCGTTCGGGGGCATGAAGTCCTATGTGAGGCGTGCCGCCGACGGGACGGGCGACTACGTCCTCAACGGTCAGAAGACGTTCATCACCAACGGGCCGGACGCCGACGTCACCGTCGTCTACGCGAAGCTCGCAGAAGACACGGTGGGTGACGTCGATCCGCGCGACCGCAAGGTGCTCACCTTCGTGCTGGACAAGGGCATGGATGGGTTCGTTCAGTCGAAGCCATTGCGCAAGATGGGTATTCACAGCTCGCGAACCGGCGAGTTGTTCTTCAACGACGTACGTCTGGGCCGGGACCGCCTCCTGGGCGAGACCGAGGACAACGAGAAGGGCGACGGCCGCGACAGCGCGCGGTCGAACTTCTCCGCCGAGCGCATCGGCGTTGCCGCCATGGCCCTCGGGGTGATCGAGGAATGCCTGCGCCTCTGCGTCGACTATGCCAAGTCGCGCACGCTGTGGGGCCAGGAGATCGGTCAGTTCCAGCTCATCCAGCTCAAGCTGGCGAGCATGGAGGTGGCGCGGATGAACGTGCGCAACATGCTCTTTCGCGTCATCGAGGCGGCCCAGGCGGGTACCTCGATCTCGCTACCCGAGGCCTCGGCGATGAAATGGTACTGCTCGCAGGCGGCCACCGACGTGGCGATGGAGGCCATCCAGATCTTCGGTGGCAACGGTTACATGACCGAGTACCGGGTGGAACAGCTCGCCCGCGACGCAAAGTCGCTGATGATCTACGCTGGCAGCAACGAAGTGCAGATCACCCACGTGGCGCGGGGGCTGCTCAGCGACTGAGGTCGAGCTACCGATCCTGCAGAATGAACTCGGCGGCCCGAGCGGCCATGGCCATCACGGGTCCATTCAGATTGCCCGCCAACATGATCGGCATCGCGGAGCAGTCCACCACCCGTAGTCCGCCCACTCCCCTGACCCTGAGCCGGTCGTCCACGACGTCGTCGACGCCCGGCCCCATCGCGCAACTGCCAATGGCGTGATAGCCCGTGTAACCGCCGTCGAGGGCAGAGTCGACCAGTTCGTCATCGCTCTGGACGTCCGGACCGGGGAACATCTCGTGGTCGATCCGGTCGGCGATCGGCGACTGTGCGAAGAGCTCTCGCGTCCTACGGATCAAGTTGGCGGTCGTGGTGCGGTCGTATTCGCTGCTGAGGTAGTTCGGTTCGAGCCGAAGCGGGGCGTTGGGATCGGCCGAGGTGATCGTCACGTTCCCCTCCGACGTCGGACGCAACGCAAAGCCGAGACACGACACCCCGGGCTGGCGCTCGATGGAGATCGGGGCGCCCGCCTGATAGGCGGGAATCGTGAAGGGTCCGAGGAGTAGTTGTCCATCGACGCGTTCGACGTCGGGGTTCGTCTTCAGGAACGCGAGCACCTCGAACGTCGGCGTCGCCAGCATGCCCCTTCTGGTGCCGAGGTACCGTGCTGCGGCGGACGCCTGACCCAGGCTGCTTGCCAGCCGACGGTTGTAGCCCAGGTCCGCGTTCAACCTGAGCCGGAGTGCGAAGCAGCGGTGCTCCCGCATCCGCTGGCCCACGTGTTCGCGGTCGAGGACGACGGGGATGCCTGCCCTTTCGAGGATGGCGCGTGGGCCAATGCCGGAGAGCTGCAGCAATTTCGGGCTGCCCATGCTGCCGAGGGCGCTCACGATCTCGCAGCCCGCCCGGAACTCGGCCGTTGCGCCGTCTGCCGTGCCGACCTCGATGCCGACGGCACGATCGTTCTCGACGATGAGCCGGCGGACGGTGGTGTTGGTGAGGACGTCGAGGTTGCCGCGCCGTCTGACGGGCTTCAGGAAGGCATCGGCAGCACTGACCCGGCGGCCGTTCCTGATCGTCGCGGTGGCATATCCGATGCGTGCCTCATCGGATTCGTTGATGTCCTCGACGTGGCGGAGCCCCACGCCCGTTCCCGCACCGATGATCTCGCCGCACAGGGCATCCGGGCCACGCCCCACCGAGACGTGCAGGGGCCCACCGACACCCCGGGTCGGCGACGGCCCGAACTCGTTGTCCTCGAAACTCTTGAAGATCGGCAGGATGTCGTTCCAGCCCCAGCCCTTGTTGCCCAGCCGCTCCAGCTGGTCGTAGTCGCCCCGGTTGCCGCGGTTGTAGACCATGCCGTTGATGGAACTCGACCCGCCAAGTACCTTGCCGCGCGTCCAGAATTCGGTTCTCTGGTTGGGTCCGAACGGCGTCGTGGCGTAGCGCCACGCGTACTTCTCGTTCTCCATGAGCAGCCCCGAGCCCTTGGGTACGTGGAACAGCGGATGGCGGTCGGCGCCGCCTGCCTCGACCAGGAGCACCGTCGTGCGGGGGTCGGCCGACAGGCGGTTGGCGAGCACACACCCCGCTGACCCCGCTCCCGCGATGATGTAGTCGTATCGGGTCACGCGGCGCATCCTCGGCTCGAGGAGAGCATTACAAATGCTGCTCCGATTGTATCGCCGAAGAGTACCGCCGGTCGGGGTGCCGCGTAGCGGAATCGAGAGGCTGGACGCGCTAGTGACTGCGCAGGGCGCGGGCGCTCTGATAGAGGCAGATCGCAGCTGCCGCAGCGATGTTGAGACTCTCGGCGCTGCCAGGCATCGGGATGCGCACCCGGGCGTCCGCGAGCGCGGCCACGTCGGTTGCCAGCCCGTGGGCCTCCGCGCCGAACAACCACGCCGTGGGTGTGGAGAGTTCGGCATCGTCGAGGGACAGCTCGCCGTCCAGCGTCGTCGCGAGCACCCGCAGACCCGCGGATTGCAGGGCCGCCACCAGCGCGGGAGTGTCTGGGGCGGAAAGGACGGGCAGGGCGAAGATGCTTCCCGCAGAGGCGCGCAGGCACTTTCCGTTGAACGGGTCGACACCGTCCCCCGCGAGCACCACCGCGTCGGCCCCCATGGCGTCGGCGATCCGGATCAACGTGCCTGCATTGCCCGGCTCGGACGTCTCGACCGCCACCAGCAGAAGCCGCGGCGAGGCGTCGAGCACGTCGGTCAGGCTGGCCTCGGGCGTGGTGCACACCGCGACCAGGCCGACGGGAGTCACCGTGTCCGACAACGCCTTCGCTGCCTTGTCGGTGACGACGTTGACCGGCGCCGAGCTCAGCAGGTGATGGAACCGCTCGAGTGCGACTTCGGTCGCGAAGACGTCGGCGACGAGACCACGCGCAAGCGCGGCCTCCACCAGGTTGGGGCCTTCGGCCAGAAAGAGGCCCGAACGTTTACGGCCCACGTGCCGCAGCAGCTTGGCTGCCGCGACCACGCGGGCCGAACGTTCGGTGAGCGGCTGGACGCTCAGGCGGCCTCGCCGGCCGGGGCGTTGACGTCCTCTGGCAGAGCGGCCTTGGCGACCTCGACGAGCGCAGTGAACGCGGCCGGGTCGCTGATGGCGATCTCGGAGAGGTTCTTGCGGTCGACCTCGACACCAGCCAGCTTGAGGCCCTGGATCAGGCGGTTGTAGGTGATGCCGTTGGCGCGGCCCGCAGCGTTGATCCGGGAGATCCACAGCTTGCGGAAATCACCCTTGCGGGCCTTGCGGTCCCGGTAGGCGTAGGTCAGCGAATGCAGCTGCTGTTCCTTGGCTTTGCGGTAGAGCCGCGAGCGCTGGCCGCGGTAGCCCTTGGAGGCCTTGAGGACGGTACGCCGCTTCTTCTGGGCGTTGAGTGCGCGCTTCACGCGTGCCATGGGGTGTTCCTAAATCTCGTTGGGTCAAGTCGGGCCTGGGAAGGCGTGTCGGTTCAGCCGTTCAGCATCTTGTTCACGCGGCTGGCGTCGTTCGCCGCCACGACGGTGCGGCCGTCGAGACGACGGGTGCGCTTGGTCGCCTTGTGCTCCAGCAGATGCCGGCGGCCGGCCTTCTGGCGCACGATCTTTCCGGTGCCGGTCTTCCGGAAGCGCTTCGACGCGCCGCTGTGGGTCTTTGCCTTGGGCATTGAGTCCTCGGTTCTAGTGATGAATCAGTTCGTGGATGGAGCTGGTGGTGCTTCGCTTGGCGGCGCCGCCACGGGTGCGGCGGGGGCAGGGGCGGCCCGCTGCGCTTGTGGCGCAGCAGCGTCGTGCGCCGCTCTGGCCTTGGTCTTCGCTCCGCGGTGGGGTGCCAGCACCATCGTCATGTTGCGACCGTCCTGCTTGGCGGACGTCTCGACGAAGCCGTAATCGGCGACGTCGGCGCCCAGCCGCTGCAGGAGGCGGTAGCCCAACTCGGGACGCGACTGCTCGCGCCCGCGGAACATGATGGTCACCTTGACCTTCGACCCCGCCTCGAGGAAGCGGACGACGTGACCCTTCTTGGTCTCGTAGTCGTGGTCGTCGATCTTGGGTCGAAGCTTCTGTTCCTTGACGACGGTCTGCTGCTGGTTCTTGCGAGACTCGCGCTCCTTGAGTGCCGTCTCGTACTTGAACTTGCCGTAGTCCATGATCTTGCA
>NZ_JBOGDD010000517.1:0-5366 GCF_050701675.1 Mycobacterium sp.
CGAGGAACGTCCATGCCGACGGAGCGACGGCGGCGCCGAGCAGCCCGACGGCGGTGACGACCAACTGGATGAGAATGATGCCGCGCCGGTCGAACCTGTCACCCAGCGGCACCACCGTCACCAGGCCCACGAGATAGCCACCCTGCGTCGCCGTGGTCACCCAGCCCAGCGCGGCGGTCGACATCTGCAGTTGCGTACCGAGGTCGTTCAGCAGCGGCTGAGCGTAGTAGACGTTGGCCACCGCAGCGCCGCTGACGAACGCCAGTAGGAGGGCCATCCGCGAACCGATGGTCTGGGACGTCCGACTGTCGGGGCCGGCCGTGCATGTCATCCGATTGGCTCGCTTCCTTGGATGTGCGGAGAAGTGGTACTAGATTGAAACCAGACCATAGGCTTAGTGGTTTCGAAATGCAACCAGTTCCCCGACGGAGGTGTCACCCCCATGAGCACTCGCCTCGGGCGATCCACGTGTCCCGTGGCGCGAACGGTCGACGTCGTCGGTGACAAGTGGACGCTCTTGATCCTGCGCGACGCATTCGAGGGGCTGACCCGGTTCACGCAGTTCCAGCGAAGCCTCGGCGTGGCGAAGAACATCCTGTCGGCGCGGTTGACTCAACTGGTCGAGGCAGGCGTGCTTTCGGTGCAACCCGACGCGGGCGGCTCCGCCTACCACGAATACGTGCTCACGCCAAGGGGTGAAGCCCTGTTCCACCTGGTGGTCGCGCTACGGGAATGGGGCTCGGACAACGCCTTCGACGACGACGAACCGCGCAGCACCTACGTCGACGCGCGGAGTGGCGGATCGCTGCCGCGGCTGCGATACGAGACGCCCGACGGCGATGAGGTCCGGCCCGAGCACACTCAACCGGTCAGACCGGCCGGCTGGACCTCGCCGTGAGCAGGGCCGAGCCGACCCACCGTCGCATGTAGTCGCGTAGCTCACTGCCGGTGCGCGGCGGCCTGCCGGGGTCGATGACGAACGACTGGATGATCCGCAAAAGGTGTTCGGCCAACTCGTCGAGGTCGTGGTCGCCGTAACCCGCTGCGGCCCAATCGACGTCGAAACGACCGAGCATCGACTTGGCGAACTGCAGGGCGATGTCGGAGGTGACCGACTCGGTGTGTGCGTCGGCACGGCCCGGCACGATGAGCAGGCCGATGTGCTTGTCCTTGGGTAGCCATTCCAGTGCGGTCGCGATCGCCTCGACGACGGCTTCAACGGGATCGGTGATACCCCGCAGATGATCGGCGAGCCGTTCGAGAAAGCCGACGGCCGCGTGCTCTGCGGCGGCCACCAACAGCGCGTCGGTGCTTGGGAAGTAGCGATACACGGTCTGGCGCGTGACGCCGAGGGTGCGGGCGACGTCGGCGATGCTCAGGTCGGCGCCCCGCTCGTCAATGGCCCTGCCTGCGGCAGCCAGAATCCGCGCGACGGCCTCTTCATCCGTCGCGGGCGTGGATCCCGACCAGCCATGGGTGCGCACGCCCGAATACTAGCCGGGCCCGGCTTCAGCCCCGGTAGGAGACCGACAGCTCCTTGACCCCGTTGATCCAGCCCGATCGAAGCCGTTGTGGTTCGGCGACTTTGGCGATGTCCGGAATCTGGTTCGCGAGCTCGTTGAAGATCAGTTTGATCTCCATGCGGGCCAGGTTGGCTCCGATGCAGAAGTGTGCGCCGTTTCCGCCGAAGCTCAGGTGCGGGTTGGGGTTTCGCAGGATGTCAAATTCGAAGGGCCGGTCGAAGACGGACTCGTCGAAGTTTGCGGAACTGTAGAACAGACCGGCCCGCTGTCCCTCGCGGATGGTGACGCCGCCGAGCTCAACGTCGGCCTGCGCCGTGCGCTGGAAGCAATGCACCGGGGTGGCCCAGCGGACGATCTCGTCGACCGTCGTGTCGGGCCGCTCGTTCTTGAAGAGCTCCCACTGGTCGGGGTTGTCGAAGAACGCGTTCATGCCGTGCGTCATGGCATTGCGGGTGGTCTCGTTGCCCGCCACCGCGAGCAGGATGACGAAGAACGCGAACTCGACGTCGTCCATCGACTCCCCGTCGATGTCGGCTTGCACTAGCCGGGTGACGATGTCGTCGGCAGGACAGCGCCTGCGCTCCTCGGCCATGGTGTACGCGTAGCCCATCAGCTCGGCATTGGCGACCGTCGGATCGGAGTCGAAGTCGGGGTCGTCGGTGTTCATGATGGCGTTGGTCCAACCGAATAACTTGCTGCGGTCGGCCTCGGGGACGCCGATCAGGTCCGCGATCGCCAGCAGCGGCAGCTTGGTCGCGACGTCGTCGACGAAGTTGCCGCCGTCCTTCGTGGCTGCCTCGGCGACGATCTCGCGCGCAGCCACCGCGAGCTTCTCCTCGAGCGCCGCCACGGCGCGCGGTGTGAACAGCCGGGAGACGATCTTGCGCAGCCGGGTGTGCTCGGGAGCGTCGTGGTTGATCAGCAGCGCCTTCGTCAGGTCCAGTTGCTCGCTGGTGACGCCGTCGGGCAGCCGCATCACCGCGCCCTTGCGGTTGGTCGACCAGACCTCACCGTTGCGGGAGATGGACTTGATGTCCTCGTGGCGGCTGATCACCCAGTAGCCACCGTCGTCGAAGATCGACTCCTGCTGCTCGTTCCACCAGACCGGTGCGGTCTTGCGAAGTTCGGCGAACTCGGTGACCGGGATACCGCGAAGCAGGACCTCGGGATCGGTGAAGTCGTACCCGGGGGGCAGGAGCCCGTCGACTCCGAATGGACAGCCGCTCCGAATGGTGGTCACGGCGACACCTCCTCGTGTGACGTAGTGCACTATCGACTTTGACCATACACCGTCGATCAGAGTGTATGCCCGCAGGAAGGTTTAGGGTTGTTGACCGTGCGCGTCCTCGTGATTGGATCCGGTGCCCGTGAACATGCGCTGCTGCTGGCGCTACGCCGAGATCCCGAGGTCGAGGCGCTCGCCGTAGCACCCGGAAACGCGGGCACCGCGGCGCTCGCCGAGCAGTACGACGTCGACATCACCTCCGGTGACGAGGTGGTGAAACTGGCGCAGCGCTTCGGCGCCGACCTCGTGGTGGTTGGCCCCGAGGTGCCCCTGGTTCTCGGCGTCGCCGACGCCGTGCGGGCCGCCGGGATCGCCTGCTTCGGACCGTCGAAGGACGCCGCGCGGATCGAGGGCGCCAAGTCCTTCGCCAAGGACGTCATGGACGCCGCGGGGGTGCGCACCGCCAGGAGTGAGATCGTCGACAACCCGGCGCGCCTCGACGCGACGCTGGACCGGTTCGGCCCCAGCGCGGGCGATCCCGCGTGGGTGGTCAAGGACGACGGTCTTGCCGCGGGCAAGGGCGTGGTGGTGACGGCCGACCGCGACACCGCTCGCGCGCACGCCGCGAGCCTGCTCGACTCCGGTCACCCGGTGCTGCTCGAGTCGTTCCTCGACGGGCCGGAGGTGTCGCTGTTCTGCGTGGTCGACGGCGAGACGGTGGTCCCACTGCTGCCCGCACAGGACTTCAAGCGCGTCGGCGACGGCGACGCCGGTCCCAATACCGGAGGCATGGGCGCGTACACGCCGTTGGACTGGCTGCCTGCCGACGTGGTCGCGTCGATCGTCGACGACGTCGTGAAACCCGTTGCCGCCGAACTCGTCAGGCGTGGTTGCCCGTTCTCCGGGCTGCTGTACGCAGGCCTGGCCATCACGTCCCGTGGCCCCGCGGTGGTGGAATTCAACTGTCGCTTCGGCGATCCCGAGACCCAGGCCGTGCTCGCGCTACTCGAGAGCCCGTTCGGGCAGCTGCTGCGTTCGGCCGCCACCGGAGAACTGGCCGCCCAACCGCCGTTGCAGTGGCGCGACGGCGCCGCGGTGGCCGTGGTGCTCGCCGCCGAGAACTATCCCGGCCGCCCCCGCGTCGGCGACGTCATCGGCGGTTCGGAAGTCTCCGGCGTACTGCACGCGGGAACCGCTAGGCGTGACGACGGCGCCGTGGTGTCCTCGGGTGGCCGCGTGCTCTCGGTGGTGGGCACCGGCGCCGACCTGGCCGCGGCGCGCGACGCCGCGTATGCACTGATCGGTTCGGTTCGATTGCCGGGCAGTCACTTTCGCACCGACATCGGGCTCGCGGCGGCAGAGGGCCGGATCAAGCTGGCCTAGGCGACGAGGATCGGCGCCATCCACTCGATCTCGGCAGGAAGTTGCGAACTCCAGAACGCGCCGTCGTGCCCGCCGGGGGAGAAGCCACCGGACGGCGGAGTGGGCAACTGCGCTATGTACTGCTTGGTGGCCGAGTAGAAGGGATCGCTGTTGCCGCAGTCGATCCTGACGGGGATCGACGCCAGGTTCGGCAGACCCCACACGCTGTTGGCGGCGTAGTCGTCCGCGCCGTCGAAGGCGCCGGGGGCCGTCGCACCCGAGGACGTCCACAGTGCCGGGCTCACGGCGCAGATCGACGCCGTACGCGCCGGACCCAGCCGCGAGCCGAGCAGCAGCGCGCCATAGCCGCCCATCGACCAGCCGAGGAAGCCGACGCGCGACGTGTCAAGGCCTTGCGAGCTCAGCATCGGGATCAGCTCGTCGAGGACCATCGCCCCCGCGTCCTCGCCCGACTCTCGCTTGTGCCAGTAGCCTCCGCCACCGTCGACCGCCACTACGGCGAACGGCGGGATGCCCGCCGCGACGGCCTGCGCCAGCCCGTCCTCGACGCCGCCCGCCATCACGCCCGCCGCGTCCTGACCCTTGCCGTGCAACGCGATGACCGGACGAAGCGAACCGGTCTGGCCCGGAGGTCGGGCGATCGCCCAGTTGGTGGGGACGCCGCCGCGCGCCGCCGACACGAATGACCCGGTGACGTACGTCGGGGCGGCCGTCGGCGCAGGCTCCAGCGGCGGTGGCGGAGCGAGCGGTGCGCCTACTCCCGTCATCGCGACGGGCGGAGTGATGACCCGTGGTTCGCGGAGCGTCGAGCCCAGTGCGTACGCGCCCGCGGCGCCCGCGGCGGCACCGACGCCGAGTCTCAGGATCGCTCGACGGCTCAGGTCTGACACGGAGGCCATCATGCCATCGCCCCGTTACCTACACCCAAACCCGTCGCCGGGACGGACTTCGGCGAGTAGAGGCTCGTAGTTGGCCGAAAGCCCGATGCCGAAGTGCCGTTGCTGGCACGATTCATGTCGTGACGGCAGCGGTCACCCCCAAGGGTGAAAGGCGGCGGTACGCGCTGGTCAGCGCGGCCGCCGATCTGCTATGCGAAGGCGGCTTCGACGCCGTCCGGCACCGCGCGGTCGCCCGCCGCGCGGGGCTGCCGTTGGCGTCGACGACGTACTACTTCTCCTCGCTCGACGACCTCGTCGAGCGAGCCGTCGAATACGCAGGCATCCGTGAGGTCGAAC
>NZ_JBOGDD010000518.1:0-3911 GCF_050701675.1 Mycobacterium sp.
GCATCCATCAGGTGAGCACCAGCATCAAGTTCGGCCGCCCGCGCGGCATCACCGCGGTATGGGCCGAGGACACCGGCAGCCTGGTCCAGGTCGAGGACCCGTTCCCCGAACCCATGTTGCTCGCGACCACGATCGAACTCTTCGACGGTCTGGTGGCGCGGGGCATCCCCGGCCAGGGCCGCCTCGCCCAGACCCCGGACACCGCGAAGTACGACGCCACCCACCTGCACGCCGACGTCCTCGTCGTCGGCGCGGGACCGTCCGGGATCGCGGCCGCGCTGACCGCCGCCCGCGCCGGTGCGAGAGTCGTCCTGCTCGACGAGCAGACCGAAGCCGGTGGCGCACTGCTTGGCAGCAGCGACGCCATCGACGGACGGCCCGCCATGCAGTGGGTGGCCGAGGCCGTCGCCGAGCTGAGCTCCCACGGCGAGGTCCTACACCTGCAGCGCACCACCGCATTCGGACACTACGACGACGGCTTCGTGCTGGCCCTGCAGCGGCGCACCGATCACCTCGGGGCCCACGCGCCCGCGGCCGTCAGCAGGCAGCGGGTGTGGCGCATCCGTGCCAGGTGCATCGTGCTGGCCACCGGCGCGCACGAGCGGCCAATCGTGTTCTCCGACAACGACCGACCCGGGATCATGCTCGCCAACAGCGCGCGGACGTTCCTGCATCGCTACGGCGTCAAGGTCGGCGACCGGGCCGTGGTGTTCACCACCAATGACAGCGCGTATCTCGCCGCCGCCGACCTGCACGACGCGGGCGTCGGAATCACCGCGATCGTCGACGCCCGCGCCGAGGTGGCGCCCCACCTTCACGACGAATGCGCCGCGCGCGGCATCGCGATCCAGCTGAGCTCCGTGGTGAGCGGAACGCGCGGTGAGGCACGCATCAGCCATGCCGTCGTTGGCCCGCTGCGCGGCAACGGCGACCCGGTCACCGTGCCCTGCGACGCGCTCCTCGTCAGCGGCGGCTGGAATCCGGCGGTGCACCTGTTCAGCCAGGCGCGCGGCCAGCTGCGCTACGACGACGCGCTTGGAGCGTTCGTCCCAGGCGAGTCGCTCGCCGGGGTGAGCGTCGTCGGCTCGGCCGACGGCATCTTCGAGCTGCCTGCGTGCGTGCGCAGCGGCAGGGAGTCGGCCGCCTCGGCGCTGGCCGACCTTGGCTTCACCGCGCCGTCGGAACCGGTTGCCGGCGAATCGGATTCGGCTCGGGCCGAATCGGCCAGTGTCGTCCTGTGGCAGGTGCCCGACCCGACGGCCACGACCACGCAGTTCGTCGACCTTCAGCGCGACGTCACCGTGGCCGATCTGGTTCGTGCGGTGGGCGCCGGGATGGCGTCGATGGAACACGTCAAGCGCTACACCACCATCGGCACCGCCCACGATCAGGGCAAGACCTCCGGGGTCATCGCGTCGGGGATCACCTCCGAGCTTCTCGGAGTGCCCGTCGCCGAACTCGGGGTCACCACCTTCCGGCCGCCGTACACGCCAGTGGCGTTCGCCGCCTTGGCCGGTCGCGTCCGGGGTCGAAGGTACGACCCGGAACGGGTCACCGCGGTACACGACTGGCACGTGCACCGGGGAGCGGTCTTCGAGGACGTGGGCCAGTGGAAGCGGCCACGTTTCTACCCTCTGCCGGGCGAGGACATGGACACCGCAGTGCTGCGCGAATGCGCGGCCGTCCGCGGTGGCGTCGGCATCCTCGACGGCTCGACGCTCGGCAAGATCGACGTCCAGGGGCCCGATTCGGGCGTGTTCCTCGACATGCTCTACACCAACATGATGAGCACGCTCAAGGTCGGCATGGTGCGCTACGGCGTGATGTGCGGCGTGGACGGCATGGTCATCGACGACGGCACCGTGATGCGGTTGGCCGAAGACCGCTACCAGGCCTTCACCACCACCGGTGGCGCCGCCATGATCCTCGACTGGATGGAGGAATGGCTGCAGACCGAGTGGCCGCATCTGCGCGTCCGGCTCACCTCGGTCACCGAGCAGTGGCACACCTTTCCGGTGGTCGGGCCGAAGTCGCGCGACGTCGTCGGCGCCGTGTTCAAGGGCCTCGACGTCAGCAATGACGCCTTCCCGTTCATGGCGTGGCGCGACACCGACCTCGACGGTGTCCACGTGCGCGTCGGTCGCGTCAGCTTCTCGGGTGAGCTCGCCTACGAAGTCAACGTCATGGGCTGGTACGCAACAGCGTTGTGGGAGAGGCTGATCGAGGCGGGCGCACCCCATGGGATCACGCCGTACGGGACGGAGACCATGCACGTGCTGCGCGCCGAGAAGGGCTTCCCGATCATCGGGCAGGACACCGACGGCACCGTCACCCCGCAGGATCTCGGCATGAACTGGGTGGTGTCGAAGAAGAAGGTCGACTTCCTCGGCAAGCGGTCGTTCACCCGCAGCGAGAATCTCAACCCAGCGCGCAAGCAGTTCGTCGGACTGCTGCCGGTCGACTCCGAGACGGTCCTTCCCGAGGGATCGCAGATCATCGAGGCCCCCGAAGACGGTGTGCCACCGCCCATCCCGGTGCCGATGCTGGGGCACGTCACGTCCAGCTACCGCAGCGCCGCACTGGGTCGACCCTTCGCGCTGGCATTGGTCAAGGGTGGGCACGCCCGCATCGGAGACACCCTCAGCGTGCCGGTGAACGGGACTCTGGTTCCGGTGGAGGTCACCCGTTCCGCCCTCTTCGACCCAGAAGGAGCACGCCGAGATGGCTGACACCCTCACCCGACGGAGCCCACTGCAGGGCTGGGAATCCCGCTTCGCAGACATGCCGGAGTCGGCGAGGATCGTCGAGGTGCCGTTCGTCGCGATGGTCGACCTGTGGCTCGACCCGACCGGGCCCGGCGCCGTCGAAGCCGCCGACGTCCTCGGGGTGACGTCGCTACCGACCACTCCCTGCACGACGATCGACGGCCAGGACGCGACGGTCATCTGGTTGGGCCCCCAGGAATGGCTCGTCACGTCGAACAGCCGCGGCGGCGAGGACCTCGAGACCCGGTTGCGTGACCGGCTGACCGAGCACGGTGGCGCCGCGGTGGACGTCTCGGCTCAGCGGACCACCGTGCGACTGCGCGGTGCGCACGCTCGAGACGTGTTGGCCAAGGGCTGCTCGCTGGATCTGCATCCGGCGGAGTTCGGCCGCGGTGCGGCCGCTCAGACCATGCTCGGCCTGGCCGCCGTCGTCCTGCTACCCCTGAGCGACGACGGGACCGATTATCGGATCCTGGTCCGGTCGTCGTTCGCCGGCTACCTCGCCGAATGGCTGCTGGACGCCGCGGAGGAATTCGGCGTCGACTGATAGTGGCCCGGCGTGCTCGGCGGCGGTCGATACCCGGCCACCTTGCGCTTACGGACTGGAACACGTTCTAATTCTGGTCATGAACTACGGGCTCGTACTCTTCACCAGCGACCGCGGGATCGCGCCGGCTGCTGCCGCCAAACTCGCCGATGATCACGGTTTCGAGACGTTCTACGTGCCCGAACACACCCACATCCCGATCAAGCGCGAAGCCGCCCACCCCACCACCGGGGACGAATCGCTGCCCGACGACCGCTACATGCGGACGCTGGACCCGTGGGTGTCGCTTGGCACGGCCGCCGCGGTGACCTCCCGCGTGCGGCTGTCGACGGCCGTCGCGCTGCCCGTCGAGCACGACTGCATCACGCTGGCCAAGTCCATCGCGACGCTCGACCACCTGTCCGGTGGCCGGGTCTCGCTCGGCGTCGGATTCGGTTGGAACACCGACGAACTCAACGACCACAACGTTCCGCCCGCCCGGCGCCGCACCATGCTGCGGGAATACCTCGAAGCCATGCGGGCACTGTGGACGCAGGAAGAGGCCGAGTACGACGGCGAGTTCGTGAAGTTCGGCCCCAGCTGGGCGTGGCCCAAGCCCG
>NZ_JBOGDD010000519.1:0-1567 GCF_050701675.1 Mycobacterium sp.
GGCGAGCGTCTTGGCTCAGATGTTCCCCGTGCGCGTTCGGTACACGGGAATCTCGCTCTCGTACCAGATTTCGGCGCTCACTGCTGGTGTGCTGACTCCGCTCATTGTTCCGTCCCTGCTTGGTGTCGCCGGCGGAAGTCCCGTGCTTGCGCTCGGGTTCCTCGCACTGTTATGCGCGCTTGCCACCGTGTGCGTGCTAGCCACCCGGGGCCGCTTGGCGCTCGACGATGCCGATTCCGGGGCGGTTTCGATCGGGCTACCAAAGTCATGACCTTCGCACCGGATGAGCCGAGGGCCGCCGATCTCAACCGCGGCATGGTGTTCGCTCAGATGGCCCACCGTGGAGCCGCTTTCGCTCCATCCAGCGCATGGGGTCCCAAGGGCGCTGTGGCGGCCCGATACGCAGAACCCGTCGAGATTTCCCACCCGGTCGAGTATCTGGCCAGCCGGCACTCGTCATTTCTGACTGGGCAGACCATCTCGATCAACGGTGGCCAGGTAATCGGAGGCTTCTGACCATGACCACACCGACCATCGTCACCGCATCCAGCTTCGCCGGCACGCCGGTCGCCGGCGTTACGGCCATGGTGATCCGCGACGACCACATCGACGCCGTTGGCGACGCGGAGCAGCTGCACGCTCAATGGCCGCGCGCCCACGTCGAGGACTACGGCACGGCCTGCGTACTACCAGGATTCAACGATTCGCACATGCACTTCGGGATGATGGTATCCCAGTCTTTGGGCGTCGACCTCTCGCCAGAACGCACTCCTGATCGTGCGGACCTGTCGACCCGGCTCGCCGCCGCGGTCCCTGATACACGCGGGTGGGTACGCGCAGCGCGCTATGACCACACGCGCTCCACTGACGGTGAAATCATCACCCGCGCAGACCTCGATCAACTGGTTCCCGATGCGCCGGCGGTGGTCGGACACATCAGTGCGCACTGGGGGGTGGTCAACAGTGCCGCACTCCAGCGTGCCGGAGTCACCGAGACCACCCCCGACCCAGACGGGGGTTCCTACGGCCGCGGCGCGGACGGCAGCCTGACCGGCCAGGTTTCCGAGCAGGCGTTCTTCGACTTCGTCTACCCGTCATTGAGCAGGAACCTCGACCTGACCCCCGACATTGTCGGAGACCAGGCGCTGAACGCCGTACGCGACTGCGCCCGCATGTTGCTCGCCGCGGGTATCACCTCGATCGGTGACGCGATGATGGGAGCCGACGAGCTACGTCTATTCCAGCGCGCCCGCGCCCAGCAGGCGCTACCGGTACGCGTCAACGCACTCATGACTTTTCCGCATCTTCCGGCGTTGCGTGCCGCTGGAATATGCGATGGCTTCGGCGACGATTGGCTGCGCATCGGGGGAATCAAGGCCTTCGTCGACGGCGCCGTCGCCGGGCGCAGCTGCGCAGTCGCCGAACCCTTCGAGGGGACTGACGACCGCGGCATCCTGGTCACGAATCTCGCGGCGATCACGTCGTTGGCGGAGGCCTGCGCCGAGGCGGGCCTGACGTTGGCCATTCACGCCAACGGTGAACGCGCCATCGAACTGGTCCTTGATGC
>NZ_JBOGDD010000520.1:0-5507 GCF_050701675.1 Mycobacterium sp.
GTCCAGGGATGCCCATGGACCAGTAGTTGTCGGCCATCCCGCGACGCTGGATGCGTTCCAGTGGCAGCCCGGCCACCTCCTGCCACAGTGTGATCGCCTCGTCATCGTCGAGATAGACGGTCGCCCAGAGGGTTTCGGGGTCCAATCCGTAGCCGCCCTGATCCTGCGGATTGGTCAGCAGCGTCCAGGCGAATTGGATGGCGCCCTTCTTGAAGTAGTCGCCGAAGGAGAAGTTGCCCGCCATCTGGAAGAACGTGTTGTGGCGGGTGGTGATGCCGACTTCGTCGATGTCGGGCGTGCGGATGCACTTCTGGACGCTGGTCGCGCGGTCCCACGGCGGCTTCTGCTGCCCGAGGAAGAACGGCACGAACTGGACCATGCCCGCGTTGACGAACAACAGATTGGGGTCGTCGAGGATCACCGACGCGCTCGGCACCTCGGTGTGACCCGCGTTCACGAAGTGATCGAGGAAGCGCTTCCTGATCTCGTGTGTCTGCACGTGCTGCTGTCCTTAACTATTCGAGTCATGGCCGTTCTCGACCGCATTACAGTACCGGCCCGTCCCGATCGACCTGCAAGCGCGCGGCGTGGGTTCCCCGTGGCGCGCCGCTTCGGCGGGGCTTCACCCACCGATGAAGCTCAGACGCACCGACCGTCGTGAGTTGTCCCTGTTCAGGTCGACCAGCACGATGCTCTGCCAGGTACCGAGAAGCGGCTCGCCAGCCTGAACCGGGACGGTCACCGACGGCGCCACTATCCCGGGCAGAACGTGATCGGCGCCATGTCCCGGGGAACCGTGAACGTGTCGGTATCGGTCGTCGCGGGGCAGCAGCCGTTCGAGCGTGTCGACGAGGTCGTCGTCGGACCCGGCGCCCGTCTCCACGACGGCCACGCCCGCCGTGGCGTGCGGAACGAACACGCTGCACAGCCCGTCACCCAGCGGAGCGCAGAATGCACGGACGCTGTCGGTGAGGTCCACGGTGCGGCGACGGGAGGTATCCACGTCGATCAACTCGGTGTTCACCCAGACGAGGGTACGGCCGATTTTATTCACGCCGACGTTTATTTCGGGACCCCGGGGGTACTGCTGTTTCACCTCACACACTGAACGGAAGTGACGGGACAATGACTCCCACTGGCATCATCACGGCAATACTGATCGGCGCCGTCATCGGCGTCCTCGGTCGCCTCGTACTCCCCGGCAAGCAGTCAATCGGCTTGCTCGTCACGATCTTGGTCGGCATCGTCTCGGCGCTCATCGGCACGTGGCTGGCCCGCCAACTCGGCATCCCCACCGCGACCGCAGGCATCGACTGGATGGAACTACTGGTGCAGGTCATCGTCGCTGCGCTCGGCGTCGCGCTGGTGGCCGGTCTGATGGGCCGCCGCCGTCGGACAGGCCTCCTTCGCCGTTAGGCAGGGCGGTGCGGCAGAAGGGGTTTCCCCCCGCGCCCTGATCCGCTGCACCACCCAGGCGTTGCCGCCGGGATCGGCGAAGTCGAACGTCGTGTCCCATCGCGTTCGTCGAGGACGTCGACGTCCCGGCGGCAACGCCGCCCTCAGTCGTCCGACAGCAGGGTCTCGAGGCGCTCGTAGCCCTCGGTCATGCCGCCCTCCATGCCCGAGGACAGGAGGGCATCACGGGCATCGGTGTTGGGAAAGATCGAACGTCCACGGAGGCTGCTGCGCCCGCCACCGAGATCGTCGAACCACAGATATTCGATGTTGACCATGTCCGGTGCACCTTCGAACTCGAACGTCTGGATGACGAACTCGTCGTGGCGCACGGTGTGGAAGACGCCGTTGAACCAGTACTCGTCGCCGTCGGGCCCGCGGTGCAGGTAGCGGTAGCCTCCGCCGGTGTGGAATTCCCAACGCTCGACGGACATCTCAAGGAGCGCGGGCCCCAGCCACTGCTTGACGAGCTCGGGTTGGGCGTGAGCACGGAAGAGCGCCTCGACGGGAGCGTCGAATTCGCGGGTGAATTCCATGGCCAAGGTGTCGACTGGGACCACCAGGTCGAGTGTGTTCGTCATCGCGAGTTTCCCTTCTAGGTCTTGTCTGTGTCCTCGGTCGCCGCCAGTAGGCCGTCGAGCCGTCGGTAGTTGCGTTCGGCGTCCAAGCGGTAGCGGTCGATCCAGCCCGTCAGCCGCTCGAGTGCCGCGGCGTCGAGGTGCACGGGCCTGCTTTGGGCCACGCGGGTCCTTGTGACGAGGCCCGCGTGCTCCAGCACCTGAATGTGCTTGGACACCGCCTGTTTGGTGATGGGATGCGGTTCGGCCAGCTCGTTGACCGTGGCGGGCCCGCGCGACAACCTGGCCACGATGGCCCGGCGCACAGGATCCGCCAAGGCCAAGAAGGCGCGGTCCAGACGCTCTTCGCCGCCTTCATCCTTGGGTTTCAATTATCAACCTCTAGATTGATCAATCATTTGGTTGAATACGAACCTAGGTTGCGGTGTCGGGGAAGTCAAGGGTCACTGGTCAGCGCTTCCGGCGGAGGATCGCGCGCAACCGGTCGAGTCGCCCCGCGATCTCCCGCTCGGCGCCGTGCGTCGTCGGCCGGTAATAGTCGACGCCAACGAGTTCGTCGGGCGCATACTGTTGCGGCACAATGCCATCCGCGTCGTCGTGGGGATATGAGTAGCCCTGCGCGTTGCCCAATGCCGCGGCCCCGGAGTAGTGGCCGTCACGCAGGTGCGGAGGCACCAAACCCGCCTTGCCCGCCTTGATGTCCCCCATCGCCGCCCCCAGCGCCATCGTCACCGCGTTCGACTTCGGCGCCGTGGCCAGGTGCACCGTGGCGTGGGCGAGTGTCAGCTGCGCCTCCGGCATCCCGATCAGCTGCACGGTCTGCGCGGCCGCCACGGCCGTCTGCAGTGCCGTCGGATCGGCCATCCCGATGTCCTCGCTCGCCAGGATCGTCAGACGCCGCGCGATGAAGCGGGGGTCCTCCCCCGCGGTCAGCATCCGCGCCAGGTAGTGCAGAGCGGCGTCGACGTCGGAACCGCGCACGGACTTGATGAAGGCGCTGACGACGTCGTAGTGCTGGTCGCCGTCCCGGTCGTAGCGGACGGCGGCCTTGTCCAGCGACTGTTCGATGATCTCCACCGTCACGTGATCACCTGCCTCGGCCGCCACCTCGAGGGCCGTCAGCGCGCGGCGGGCGTCCCCCGCAGCCAGTTGCACCAGCAGTTCGATGGCGTCCGCGTCGACCGTGACCGAACCGCGGAGGCCGCGCGGATCGGCGATGGCCCGCTTGACCACCGCCCGCACCGCATCGGCACCGAGCGGCTGCAACTGCAGAATCAGCGAGCGCGACAGCAGGGGTGCGACGACCGAGAACGACGGGTTCTCGGTGGTTGCGGCGACGAGCAGCACGATGCGATTCTCGACGGCGGCGAGCAGGGCATCCTGCTGAGTCTTGGAGAACCGGTGCACCTCGTCGATGAACAGCACCGTCTGCTGACCGTGCACCGCGGCCCGACGTGCGACGTCGATGACCGCCCGCACGTCCTTGACGCCAGCCGACAGCGCGGAGAGTGCCTCGAACCGGCGGCCCGTGGCCTGCGAAATCAGGGAAGCGAGCGTCGTCTTGCCGGTGCCCGGCGGCCCGTAGAGGATGACCGACGCCGCACCCGAACCGTCGACCAGACGCCGCAGGGGCGATCCGTCGCGCAGCAGATGGTCCTGGCCGACCACCTCGTCGAGACCGGCGGGTCGCATGCGTACGGCCAGCGGAGCCGACGGGCCGCCGTCGGGGATGCCGTCACCATGGCCCGGTTCTCCAGGCACGTCGAAGAGACCATCGGCCACGGGACAGGCTTACCACGCCGCGGCGACGCCGCCGAACCCAGTCAGTCGCGCAGCGTGCGTCCGTCCGAGTCCGGCACCTTGCCCACCAGGATCAGGATCGCGTCGACGAGTGGCCAGATTCCGCAGGTCAGCCAGGACAGCAGCAGCATCGCCACCCCCAGGCCGGTGTAGCCGAGGTAGAAGCGGCCGATCCCGAAGGTTCCCAGGAAGAGCTGCAACAGCCCTGCGACGATTTTGCTCTTGTCCGACAGCGGCCGCCCGTACACGTCGACACCGAACTGCCCGCCCTGATACGGCGGGACGTACCCACCCTGGTACGGCGGGGGTGCTCCGTAGGGGCCTGGCGGCGGCGGGGCGCCATACGCGCCGACCGGCGGGGGCAACGACGGATCCGAACCGTAGGGCGGCGGTTCCGAACCGTAGGGCGGCGGAGGCACTGACATGCACGGATGATGTCCCATTCCCGTGCCCGCGTCCACCATTCGGTGCGCGTCCATCGTGAATTCTCAGAATGTGCGCTGATGCGAGACGATGGGTGGCGTGTTGATCAACCGGGCCACGGCCGACGGAATCGCCGCCGGCGCCATCACGCTGGTGCTGCGGAGCTGGGATGCACCCCGAGCGAAAGTAGGAGGCACGCAACGGACTTCGGCGGGCACGATCCGCATCGAAGGCGTCACGGAATTACGTCGACCCGTGACAGCCGCCCAAGCCGAGGCCGCCGGCTACCCCGACGCTGCGACCGCCCGCGCCGAACTGGACCGCAGGCCGGCACGGCACGTCTACGCGATCGCGGTGTCCTACGTTGGGCCGGACGAGCGCCCGCAACTCGCTGCCGACGCTGCGCTGACACAGGAGGACCGCTCCGCCATCGCCAAGCGACTCGACCGCTGGGACGCGGCGAGCGCGACGGGTCCGTGGACGCGTGAGTACCTGCAACTGATCGCAACCAACGAAGCCGTGCGTGCACCCGACCTCGCGGTCGTGATGGGCATGGAGACCACGCCCTTCAAGCGAAGGGTCCGCCAGCTCAAGGGCCTGGGGCTAACCACCAGTCTCGACGTCGGTTACCGAATCTCGCCGCGCGGCAAGGCTTTCCTCACGCAGGCGCCGTGACGAAGTCGATCAGTTCCTCGACGCGACCGATGAGCTCGGGCTCCAGGTCGTTCCAGTCCCGCACCGTCCCGCGGATCCGCCGCCAGGCGGCAGCGATGTCGGCCTGGCTTCCGTGTGGCCAGCCCAGCGCGTCGCAGATACCGTGCTTCCACTCGACGGTGCGCGGAATCACCGGCCACCGGGTCAACCCCAGGCGCGCGAGCACGGACGGCCCTGGCCAGCCGCATCTACGTCGAGGGGCGCCACGACGCCGAACTCGTCGAACAGGTGTGGGGCGCCGACCTCCGCGTCGAAGGCGTCGTCGTCGAGTACCTCGGCGGCGTCGACGATCTCGCGGCCATCGTGCGGGACTTCGAGCCAGGCCCTGGCAGACGGCTCGGCGTTCTCGTCGATCATCTCGTCACCGGGTCGAAGGAGGCTCGCATCGCCGCGGACGTCAGGCGGGGTCCCGGCGGGGAGCACACGCTGGTGGTCGGCCACCCCTACGTCGACATCTGGCAGGCCGTGAAGCCTGCGCGCCTGGGGTTGACCCGGTGGCCGGTGATTCCGCGCACCGTCGAGTGGAAGCACGGTATC
>NZ_JBOGDD010000521.1:0-2888 GCF_050701675.1 Mycobacterium sp.
GCCAGGGTGCTCACGGGGCGTCCGTTCCCGAGATCGTCGGGTCGACGAGGACCTTCATCTTGGTGCCTGCGTGCAGCGCCTCGAAACCCTCGTCGACGACGTCATCGATGGCGATGGACGTCACCCAGCCGGTGGTGTCGTAGGTGCCGCGCGCCATCAGGGCGATGACCGCTTCGAAGTCCGCAGCGGTGTAGCACAGCGAGCCCTGGATCCGGGACTCGTTCATCACGAGATTGAGAAGCGGTGTGGTGAGCGGCTTCTCGTAGATCGCGACGCTGACCATGGGCCGGCGCGCCCCGACACAGGCCAGCGCCGTCTCCACGGCGGGTTGCACTCCCGCCGCGTCGAACACCGCGTCGGCGCCCGCGCCGTCGGTGTGGTCGGCGATGAACGCCGGGACGTCGACGGCCGTCGGGTCAAGGGTGCGGGCGCCGAGCGCTTCGATCGACGCCCGCCGCGTCGCCGACGGTTCGACGACGAAGACGTCCTCGACGCCCTTGCCGCGCAACGCGAACCACAATCCGATCCCGATCGGGCCTGCGCCGAACACCATCGAGGTGCCGTTGGTGCTCGGCTCGCCGAGGGTGGCCGCGTGGTACGCCACCGACATGGGCTCGACCAGCGCGCCGAGTTCGAGGGAGACGTTGTCGGGCAGCCGGTGCAGCATGTCCGTCGGCACGACGGTGTACTCGGCCATCCCGCCGTCGGACATCAGGCCGTGGAATCCGATCTGCTGACAGATGTTGTAGTTGCCCGCCCGGCACGGCCCGCAGTGCCCGCAGCGGTACAGCGGCATGATGGCCACCCGGTCGCCCGCCGCGTAGTCGGTGACCCCCGCGCCGACCTCGGTGATGACACCGGAGAACTCGTGCCCCAGGGTCAGCGGCATCTGCTGACCCGTCAGCGGATGCGGTTCGGTGGGCACGAAGATCGGGCCCGCGTAGTACTCGTGCAGGTCGGTGCCGCAGATGCCGTTGAAGCCGACCTTGACCTTGACGGTGCCTGCGGTGGGCGTCGGCTCGGGGACGTCGGCGACCTCGACCTTGTTGGGTCCGTAGTAGACAGCTGCTCTCATGAACCATGTCTATGTGACGGGTGCCACACCCCGATAGAGTTGCAGCCCGTTGCATCCTGCGGCCGAACGAGTTGCAACGCGGTGCAACCCTTGCGCGGAGCACCCGGTTGGGTGTGCTCTGTGTCACATGACAGACACCATCGAGAAGCAGGCGACCGCCGCACTCACGCCGCAGGCCCGCGTCGAGGCGTGGCTCGCTGACTTCGAAGCCGCCCTTGCCGTCCGCGACGTCGAGCGCGCCGTCGCGAAGTTCGCCGTCGACAGCGTCTGGCGCGACCTCGTCTCCTTCACCTGGAACATCAAGACCGTCGAGGGGCGCGACGGTGTCGCCGACATGCTCGACGCCCGCCTCGCGGA
Source organism: Mycobacterium sp. (assembly GCF_050701675.1). Taxonomy (GTDB): domain Bacteria; phylum Actinomycetota; class Actinomycetes; order Mycobacteriales; family Mycobacteriaceae; genus Mycobacterium. The sequence continues at coordinate 1,433 of NZ_JBOGDD010000521.1, forward strand.
GACCAGCCCGTCGGGGTTCCGGACGCGCGAGGAAGCGACCGCCGACGGTGACGTGACGTCGGCGTTCATCGAGTTCGAGACGGCCGTCGGCCGCGGTACCGGGCATTTGCGGCTCAAGGGTGACGAATGCTGGACGCTGCTGACCGCGATGCAGGAGCTCAAGGGCCACGAGGAGCGCAAGGGTGCGACCCGCGTCATGGGCGCGGTGCACGGCTCGGATCCGGGCACGCGGTCGTGGGCGGAGAAGCGCCACGACGAAGAGGCCTCGCTCGGCTACGGCACCCAGCCGTACACGCTAGTGGTCGGCGGCGGTCAGGGCGGCATCGCACTGGGCGCCCGGCTGCGCCAACTCGGGGTGCCCGCGATCGTCGTCGACAAGTACGAACGGCCCGGCGACCAGTGGCGCCAGCGCTACAAGTCGCTGTGCCTGCACGATCCGGTCTGGTACGACCACCTGCCGTACATGCCGTTCCCGCAGAACTGGCCCGTGTTCGCGCCCAAGGACAAGATCGGTGACTGGCTGGAGTTCTACACGCGGGTCATGGAGGTTCCGTACTGGTCGAAGACCACCTGTCTGTCGGCCTCGTTCGACGACGCCTCCAAGCAGTGGACCGTCGAGCTCGACCGTGACGGCGAGCGCCTGACGCTGCATCCCACGCAGCTGGTGTTGGCCACCGGCATGTCGGGCAAGCCGAGCATTCCGACGCTGCCCGGCCAGGACGTCTTCGGTGGCGAGCAGCACCACTCCAGCGCCCACCCCGGCCCCGACCGCTACGTCGGCAAGCGTGCCGTGGTGATCGGGTCCAACAACTCCGCCCACGACATCTGCAAGGCGCTCTTCGAGAACGGCGTTGACGTCACCATGGTGCAGCGGTCCTCGACGCACATCGTGCGGTCGGACTCGCTGATGGACCTCGGGCTCGGCGACCTCTACTCCGAACGCGCGGTGACCTCGGGCATGACGACCGAGAAGGCCGATCTGACGTTCGCCTCGCTGCCATACCGGATCATGCACGAATTCCAGATCCCGATCTACGACGCCATCCGCGAGCGCGACAAGGACTACTACCAGCGACTGGCCGATGCCGGCTTCGAATTGGACTGGGGCGACGACGATTCCGGGCTCTTCATGAAGTACCTGCGCCGGGGCTCCGGCTACTACATCGACGTCGGGGCCTGCGATCTGGTGGCCAACGGCAGCATCAAGCTGGCGCACGGCCAGGTCGACCGACTCACCGAGGACTCGGTGGTGCTCACCGATGGCACCGAGCTGCCCGCCGACGTCGTCGTCTACGCCACCGGATACGGCTCGATGAACGGCTGGGCCGCCGACCTCATCGGCCAGGACGTCGCCGACAGGGTCGGCAAGGTCTGGGGCCTCGGCAGCGACACCGCCAAGGATCCCGGACCGTGGGAGGGCGAGCAGCGCAACATGTGGAAGCCCACGCAGCAGGAG
>NZ_JBOGDD010000522.1:0-2205 GCF_050701675.1 Mycobacterium sp.
TGTCTCGCCCCTGCCAGGCAGACGACCACGGGTTCGTTGCGTCGCGAGGTGCAAGAGTGCGCCGCCCCGCGAGTTCGGCGAATTCGTCGAACGCGCCAAGGACCTCTGGTGCGCGCCAAGCCTCGGAGCCAGCCACGTCGGCGTGTCGAACGGTTGATAGCCCGTAGACCGGCGTGTCTGGACGTAGCTTCGTCTGATGAACCACATCTCGGTTGCCGAACCGGGCCAGCTGAGCGAGAGCGAGCTGGATGCCGCGGAAGCGTTGGTCCGCTCGTCGTTCGGCGAGAGTTTCAGAGGGCACGACTGGTTGCATGCAGTCGGGGGAGTCCACGTGATGATCTGGGATGGTGACTCTCTGGTCGCTCACGCCGGAGTGGTCCCGAGGACGCTTCAATACCGGGACGCGACATTAGACGCCGGATACGTCGAGGCGGTCGCGGTGCACTCCGATCGGCGGGGTTCCGGGTTGGGCGCGGTGGTGATGGATTGGGCGGAGTCGATCATCCGAACGCGCCATGATCTGGGCGCGTTGAACGCCGTCGAGTCGGCGGCGGGCTTCTATGCCGCGCGCGGCTGGGAGCCGTGGACGGGCCCAACCCAGGCGCTTACACCTGATGGTCGGGTCGACACGTACGACGCCGCAGATCTGATCTTCGTGTTGCCGACGGGGTGCGGTGGGCTGGATGCCAGCGGGGTGTTGACCTGCGATTGGCGCGTTGGCGACCTTTGGTAGTTGGCCGGTCAAGCACCGTAGCTGATGGTGATGGTGCCGTTGCGGTTCACTCCGGTGCCGGGCGGCGGATCCTGCATGACCGCCTTGTTGCGGTACTGATCGCCTGCGCCCTGTACGTCGGGTCCCTTGTTCAGAGTGCCGGTGAAGCCGTTCTGCTGCAGTACCTGTAGGAGATCGTCGTAGAACCGGTTCCTCAGATCCGGCATGACGAACTGATTGGCGAGCGACACCTGGATCTGGATCACCGTGTCTACTGGAACCGCTTGCATCGCTGCAGGATTCGTGGCAACCACTTGACCAATTGGCAGCGGACTGTCCTTGTCGACGCGGAACGTGTTGAGGAAGCCGGACTGCTTCAGCAGCCTGTCGCAGTCCCCGAAGGACAGATTCGCGCAGTCCGGAACTTGCTTGCTATCCGGTCCGCTTCCCACGACGATGTCGATCTCGTTGGTAGCGGCCACCGTTGAGTTCGCCGGCGGGATGGTCATCGTGACGATGCCCTTCTGTTCCGGCGTGGAGGCCCCGGCCGTGCGTTTGAGGTTGTCGAAACCCGCATCGCGGAGTTGCTTCTCCGCGTCGTCGGGAGTCATCGTCGCCACGTCCGGGATCTGCTGCTGTTTGGGGCCCAAGGAGAGATTGACCGTGATCTCGTCGCCAGCGGCGAGACTCTTGCCGGCCTCTGGCTCGGTGCCGATGACGTGGCCGAACGCAATGGTGGAGTCGAACTCCTGTTGCGGGACGACCTTCAAGCCGAGGCCCTGAAGGGTGGCGGTCGCCGAATCCCTTGTCTGGTCTCGGACGTCGGGCACCTTGAGATCGCGGGAGCCGAACATGCTGATCGCCACTGAGACGACGACGGCCAGGACTGCCACCACCGCGACGACGGCCAGCCATCGCCGGGAGAACCGGTTGCGGTCCGGGGGTGTGTACACCGGTTGGTTTGCCGTGGTGTGGCCGGTCGGCTGCGAGCGGTGTTTCGCCGGCGTTGGACGCGAGGTCCGTTCATCGTCGGTGACCACCTTGGGCGCCTCGGGGGCCTCGCCGCCGTGCACGCGGATCAGATCGGTCCGCATGTCGGCGGCCGTCTGGTAACGGTTGTCGGGTTTCTTCGCGAGAGCCTTGAGGACGACGGCATCCAGTTCGGGTGAAATCGCTGGATTGCGTTTCGACGGTGGAGTGGGTTCCTTCCTGACGTGTTGGTAGGCAACGGAGACGGGGGAGTCACCAACGAATGGTGGCTCGCCAGTGAGGATCTCGTAGAGCACGCACCCGAGTGAATACACGTCGGTGCGGGCGTCGACGGTGTCTCCGCTCGCCTGCTCGGGGGAGAAGTACTGCGCGGTGCCGACCACTGCGCCGGCTTGTGTGACGGGAGTGCCACTGTCGTTCAGAGCTCTCGAGATGCCGAAGTCCATCACCTTCACCGCGCCCGCCTTGGTGATCATGATGTTGGCGGGTTTCACGTCGCGGTG
>NZ_JBOGDD010000523.1:0-10488 GCF_050701675.1 Mycobacterium sp.
GTGCTCGACCTCGCGGCCGGGACGGCGGTGTCGACCGTCGAGCTGGCGCAGTCCGGCGCGTGGTGCGTGGCCGCGGACTTCTCGGTCGGCATGTTGGCGGCAGGCGCGGGCCGCGCGGTGCCCAAGGTCGCCGGTGACGCGACGAAGCTGCCGTTCGCCGACGAGTCGTTCGACGCGGTGACGATCAGCTTCGGGATCCGCAACGTCGTCGACCACGTCGAGGGCCTACGCGAGATGGCACGGGTGACCCGGCCCGGCGGCAGGCTGGTGGTGTGTGAGTTCTCCACGCCCACCAATCCGCTGTTCGGCACCGTCTACAAGGAGTACCTGATGCGCGCGCTGCCGTCGGTGGCCCGTGCGGTGTCGAGCAACCCGGACGCCTACGTCTACCTGGCCGAGTCGATCCGGTCCTGGCCAACGCAGGCCGAGCTTTCGCGGCGGATCGGGGAGGCCGGTTGGTCGGCCGTGCGTTGGCGCAACCTCACCGGCGGCATCGTCGCCCTGCACGCCGCCACCAAACCCAGCTGACGTCACCCCGTTGGCGCGAGCGTGCGTGTCTGCTCCGCGACACGCCGCGGGTTTCGTACCAACGCGCACGTTCGCGGCAGCCAGTATCCCCTCACCCCGCTGACGATAGTGGCTCCAGACCTATTACGGCTCACGGTGTTTGGAGTGCTTCGAGCGCGACGAGCGGATTCCAGTAGTCCCGGTACAGCGACATCCGTCCATCGACGGTCTTCAGCACCACCACGTAGGACATCTCGTACGGCGCGCCCGTGGCCTTCACCCGCCCGGTCGCCGTCATCTCGATGACGGCGGTGTCGGGATCAACGGTCTGGTGGACGTCGAGGTTCGTCACCTCGTCGAACTCGATCTGCCCCGGATACGCCCTGAGGTATCGCCCCACAGCGTCCCTGCCTGCGACGCGCCGGGGCCGACCGGGAGGAGCGAAAGGAAACTCCACGACGACGTCATCGGTGCACTGCGCGAGCCAACCCTCCACGTCGCCTGAGCTGATCGCCGTCATCGCCATCGCGAACACTTCGCCGGGCGTGCTGCCAGTACTGGTGTCGGACATGCAAGTTCTCCTCGTCGACTATTGTTCGGACCATCGGTCCGTTTATGCAAAGGAGATCTGGTGGCCGAACGCGCCGACGCCGCGCGAAACCGCCAGGCCGTGCTGAGCGCGGCCGCGCGGCTGTTCGACGAAGCCGACGACCCAGGCACGGTCTCGATGGACGACGTCGCCCGCGCCGCCGGAGTCGGGAAGGGCACCCTCTTCCGTCGGTTCGGTGACCGCACCTCGCTGCTGCAGGCCGTCTACGAGGCGCACCTCGCCGACCTGCGCGACGCGATCGAATCCGGTTCGCCGCCACTGGGTCCCGACGCCGCACCGGCCGAGCGCATCCTGGCAATGCTCGATGCGATCGTCGGTTTCAAGCTCGACCACCGTCAGTTGGTCCTCGCCGTGGAGCAGGGCAAGCCAGGTGGCGGGCAGACGCTGTTCGACTCACCCCACTACGTCGAGATCCACGATATCCTCGTGCAGTTGTTGAGCAAGGCGATCGGACCAGGGGACGCGGCGTGGACCGCGCACGCCCTGCTCGGCGCCACCCGCATCGACATGGTGGATCACATCGTCACCAATGACGGTGGATCACGGGAGCAGATGCGGGCCAATCTGCGGAACTTCGTCGAACGGGTGCTGCGCTGACATTCGGGGTTGGTCGCGGCAGGACGTCATGATCGGCCCTCGCCGAGCTTGCGGGCCAGTTGCGCACGCGAACGGAGGCCGAGCTTTCGGTAGATCTGCGTGAGATTCGCTTCCACGGTCTTCTGGCTGATGAAGAGTTCGGCTGCGACGTCGCGGTTGGTCATGCCGGACGAGACCAGCTCTGCCACCCGCTGTTCGGTGGGCCTCAGCACCGAACGGCGTGCCGGATCGACATCCGTCCGATCGATCTCCTCGCGTGCCCGGGTCGCCCAGAGGGAGGCCCCCATCCTCTCGAATTCGCGCAACGCCTCGGCGAACGTCTCTGCAGCGGCTTGTTTCAAACGCTTGCGGCGTTGCAGCTGGCCGAGCAGAAGAAGTGTGCGCGCCCGGTCGAACGGCATCTGCAGACGGTCGTGCTCTGCCATGGCCTTGGTGACCATGCGCATCGCCTCGTCGAGGTCGCCCTTGTCGGCCCACCACATGGCCCGACACCGAGCACTGACTGCCAACAACCACGGCCGGTCCAACCGCTGGCCGTCGGCCTCCAGCCTCTCGATCAAGGGCTCGGACGCGGCGACCTGGCCGACGTTGATCAGCGCTTCGATGGCGTCGGGCGCGTAGTCCTTGTTCCTGATCTCGGAGCCGGGCAGCGTGTCGAACGCGTCGACGAGTGGCTGAAAGACCTTCTGCGCGTCTTCGTAGTTCGCCATCGAGACGTCGACGAAGCCCAGAATCGTGATTGCTCGCAGCGCGAGTTGTGGTGTGCCGCATTCGATTGCGATCGCAAGCGCCGCGTTGGCGTCGCTGCGAGCCTCCGCCGCACTTCCCAGGTGGGCCGCCACCGTAGCCCGCATCGCAAGTGCCACGCCTCGAATATGTTGGGTGTCAATGTGTTCGGCACGTTCGACGGCCTCGTCGGCGACTGCCGCCGCTGCGGCGAAGTCACCGCGCCATACTTCGGACAGCGCGCTGCTGGCGGCAATCGACATCACGTCGGTCTCGGCTCCGCGCTCCAGGTAGAGCCGCTTGATGTCGATCTCTCCGATCCGCGCTTCTTCGAGCTTGCCCGTCCACGCGTCGGTGAACACCCTCACGGCGCTGGCCCGAAACTGAATGGGGACGACGTCTTCGAGATCTTCCAAGTCGAGTGCGCGCTGCAGACTCTGCTCGTCCACGCCGTCGCCGCGCAGGCACTTCGCCAACACCAACATGGCCAGCACCTGACTGGTCGCCCCTGGATCGGCCAGGCTCTCGGCGTGCTCCAATGCCTGCTCGGCTCGGCGAACGGAGTCGTCCGCCTTGCCGGAATAGGCGTACGCGAAGGACGACAGCAGCAGGCTCCGCACCATGAGGGCGTGGTCGCCGTCTGCGTCGTTGAGCGCAGTGTCGAGCAGGTCGACGGCTTCGAGCAGGCTGTCGTCATAGATCCGAATGGCGCCAAGCAGATTCAAGGCACTCGCGCGCAGCGGGCCAGGCACGAGCTGGTCAACGGTCGACTTGAGTAACTCGTCGGCGCGTTCGGACTCGCCTGCCCGTAAGTGGTTCTCGGCGCACTGGATTCGACGTGTCGGGGTGTCGCCACCGAGGTTGATGGCGAGGTCCAGCAGTTCGGCGGCCGCTGCAGGCGCGCCCCGCGCCCAGGCCGAGTCCGCGGCGGTGTCGAGCGCCGACAGCGTCGCGGGCTCTGCGCTGGACGCGGCCAGCGCGAGGTGCCGCGCGCGGAGCTCGGCCTGCTCGACGATCTCGGCCAGGGTGCGGTGCATGTGCTTGCGACGGACGGGGCCCACGACGGTGTAGACGCCGCGTGCGAGCAGTGGGTGGCTAAAGCGGACGCGGTTGCCGTCGATCTGAACGATGCCGTCGCTCTCCGCCACCTCGAGAAGCTCGACGACGCGCTCGGTGGTCTCGCCGCTGGCTTCGGCGAGTGCATCGACGGTCGGGGTGCCGACGCAGGCGGCCACCAGCAGCACGGTGAGGGCTTCGTCGCCGAGCTGGTCGAGTCGGGAGCGCACCAGGTCGGACAGCGAGCCAGGCAGGTCGGTCTCCAAGCCGGTTGACCGGTCGCCCATCGAGCGGGCCAGCTCGAGTGCGTAGAAGGGATTTCCGCCGGATATCTCGTGGATTCGCAGGGTCGTCGGCCGAGGGAAGGTGCGACCGAGGCGGGCGGCGATCACGTTGTGCAGCCCACTGAGGCTGAGCGGGCCGACGTGCACGCGTTCCGCCCCATCCAGCCGGTTCGGGTGCAGCCACGCGGCGCCATGTCCCGCGGAGGGATCGGTGCGCTCGGTGACGACCAACCCGATGCGTCCCTTGAGGCGTCGTGCGGCGAATGCGACGACTGTCAGGCTCGAGGGGTCCAGCCATTGCACGTCGTCGATCGCCACGAGCAGCGGTGCGCCGGACGACAGCGTGTCGGCGAGGCTGAGGAAGGCCGACGCCACGACGCGTTCATCGGTGGCCGGGCCCGTCTGTTCGTCCCGGGACATCACCCTGTCGAGGGCCACCCGCTGCACGTGGGGCAGGTTCGCCAATTCCTGTGGGCGCACGCTGTCCAGCAGGTCCGCCAGCGCGGCGTACGCCAAACCCGATTCGGCGGTGCCTGCCCGGGCCGACAGCACCCGAAATCCACGCTCTTGCGCCTGCGCCGCGGTCGCCGACCACAGCGTGGTCTTGCCGATCCCCGCCTCGCCCTCGATGACGAGCACTGACGGGCGAATTTCGCTGGACTCGAGAAACGCGGCGACGGCGCCTGACTCCGCTGTCTGCTCCATCCCAGGCTGCACGATCCCCCACCCGCCGGTATTTCTCTCCTCGCTCGTCAATTATCCCCATCATCGCAGACGAAAAACACGTTTTCGCGCGCAATGACGGCAAACCACAACGGGCTAGCTCAGCTGAACGGATTGCGCGCGTCGATTCGTCGCGAGCCGGTGCCGGCACCCCGCCAGATGCGGGCGATCCAGTCGGCGTCCTCGTCGGTGACCAGGTTGCCCATCACCCGGACGGCCACCTCCATGAGGAAGTGCGAGCGCATCGCGATGGGCCCGACGGTCGGCAGGAATCGGGGGATGGTGAGCAACAGCGCCAGCCGCCGGGCCACGGAGAACCCGCGGGCGTAGTGCCGATGCAGTTCGGCGGGCCACGCCTGGGACAGGTCCCCGGTGCCAAGCATCTCGGCGGCCAGCCGGCCGGTCTCGAGGCCGTAGTCGATGCCCTCGCCGTTGAGCGGGTTGACGCAGGCCGCGGCATCGCCGATCAGCATCCAGTTGGGCCCTGCGACACCGGACACGGCGCCACCCATCGGCAACAACGCCGACAGCGCGGCGCGTGGTTGGCCGACGAAGCCCCACTCGTCGCGTCGCAGGTCGGTGTAGTGGCTCAGGAGCGGACGCAGCGCGGCGTCGGCGGGTCGCTTCGAGGTGGCCAACGCGCCGACGCCGATGTTCACCTCTCCGTTGCCGAGGGGAAAGATCCAGCCGTAGCCGGGTAGTACCTCTCCCGCCGGGGAGCGCAGCTCCAGGTGCGAGGTGATCCAGGGTTCGCTGTTTCGCGGGGTGCTCAGATAGCCGCGGATCGCCACGCCGTAGACGGTCTCCTTGTGCCACTCGCGGCCGAGCAGCCGGCCCAGCGTCGAGCGGGCGCCGTCGGCGACGATCAACTCCTCGCATCCGACGGTGTTGCCGTCGTCCAGCGTGACCGACGTCGCGCGGCCGCGTGAGTCATGCTCCACCCCAACGGCTTTCACTCCCAGCAGCATCTTGGCCCCGTCGTCGGCGGCAACGGAGCGGATGCGTTCGTCGAGCTCGGTGCGGGGAACTGCGCTGCCGGTCGCCGGGAACGACGGGCCCGGCCATTCGATCTCCACGTCGGCGCCGAAGCCCGACATGCGCAGGCCGCGGTGGCGGACCTTGCTCATCAGCCACGGTCCGAGGCCGAGCAACTCCAGTTCGGCGACCGCGCGGGGGGTGAGCCCGTCGCCGCACGCCTTGTCCCGAGGGAACTGCTGACCGTCGATCACCAGCACGTCGCGGCCGTTGCGGACGGCCCACGCAGCGGCCGCGGAACCGGCAGGCCCGGCGCCGATCACGACGACGTCGGCCCTTTTGCCTGCCGAGGTCGCTTCGCTGCTGCCCGCCGTCGTTTTACCCCGGGTCGCTTCGCTCCTGCCCGCCGCCAAAGAGTCCACGCCCCCCAGTATGTTGGAGCAATGAAGACACCGGCGTCCGTGGTCGCGGGCGTGGACTTCGGCGACGCAACCTTCGCGGCGAATGTCCGGGACGGCGTAGCGCGTATCGAAGACCTGATGGCTACTGAGCTGGGCAACGCCGATGAGTTGATGGCCGAGGCCGTCCAGCATCTCTTTCAGGCGGGTGGCAAACGGTTCCGCCCGCTGTTCACCGTCCTCTCGGCGCAGTTGGGTCCCGATCCCGACAACTGGCGGGTGACCGTCGCGGGCGCGGTGATCGAGTCGGTCCACCTCGCGACGCTCTACCACGACGACGTGATGGACGAGGCGCAGGTGCGCCGCGGCGCCGACAGCGCGAACGCGCGGTGGGGCAACAACATCGCGATCCTGGCCGGCGACTACCTGTTTGCGACGGCGTCGCGACTGGTTGCGCAGTTGGGGCCCGACGCCGTGCGCGTCATCGCCGACACGTTCGCCCAGCTGGTCACGGGTCAGATGCGTGAGACCCGCGGGGTTGTCGAGGGCGCGGACTCCGTCGAGCACTACCTCAAGGTCGTCTACGAGAAGACGGCCTGCCTCATCGCGGCGTCGGGCACGTTCGGCGCCACGTTCTCCGGGGCCGACGACGAGCAGATCCAGCGGCTGGGCCGCCTCGGGGGCATCGTCGGCACGGCGTTCCAGATATCGGACGACATCATCGACATCGACAGCGACCCCGACGAGTCAGGCAAGTTGCCTGGCACCGACCTGCGGGAGGGCGTGCACACCCTGCCCGTGCTCTATGCGCTGCGCGAAAGCGGGCCCGACGCCGAACGGCTGCGCGAGCTGCTGGACGGCCCCGTCGAGGACGACGCGAAGGTCGCCGAAGCGTTGGCGCTGTTGCGTTCGTCACGGGGAATCGCCGAGGCCAAGGAGACCGTCGCGCAGTACGTCGTGCAGGCCCGCGACGAACTGGCTGCTCTACCCGACGTGCCCGGTCGGGTGGCGCTGGCCAACCTGGTCGACTACACGGTCAATCGTCACGGCTGATCGGAACCACAGACGGAGTCCCGAACGTTCAGTTCAGCGAAAGACTTCGATGGTTTCAAGTAGGAGGAGCCACAATGACCTGGCATCCGCACGCGAACCGGCTCAAGACGTTCCTGTTGCTGGCGGGGTTCTCGGCGTTGATCGTGTTCATCGGCGCGCTGTTCCAGAAACCTGCGATCCTGTGGCTCGCGGTGCTGTTCGCCGTCGGCATGAACGCCTACGTCTACTTCAACAGCGACAAGATGGCGCTGCGGGCGATGCACGCCCAGCCGGTCAACGAGGTGCAGGCGCCTGCGATGTACCGGATCGTGCGTGAACTCGCGACCACGGCGCATCAGCCCATGCCGCGGCTGTACATCAGCGACACCGCGGCGCCCAACGCCTTCGCGACGGGACGCAATCCACGCAACGCCGCGGTGTGCTGCACCACCGGGATCCTGCAGATTCTCGAGGAGCGGGAACTGCGCGCCGTGCTTGGCCACGAACTCTCGCACGTCTACAACCGCGACATCCTGATCTCGTGCGTGGCGGGGGCCATGGCGTCGGTGATCACTGCGCTGGCCAACCTCGCCTTCTTCGCCAGCATGTTCAGCGGCGGCAACCGCGACGGTGGGACGAATCCGTTTGCCATCCTTCTGGTTTCGCTGCTCGGTCCCATCGCGGCGACGGTCATCAAGATGGCGGTGTCACGCTCGCGGGAGTATCAGGCCGACCAGTCCGGTGCCGAGCTCACCGGGGACCCGCTGGCGTTGGCCAGCGCCCTGCGCAAGATCAGCCGAGGGGTGGAGCTGGCGCCGCTGCCGCCCGAGCCCCAGCTGGCCGACCAGGCCCACCTGATGATCGCGAACCCGTTCCGGGCTGGCGAGAAGATCGGCAAGCTGTTCTCGACCCACCCGCCGATCGAGGAGCGCATCGCGCGGCTCGAGCAGATGGCGGGCCGGGGCCCTGGGCAGTACTGAGCACGCCTGGACCACATCAGCCCCATTGGCACCCCGGTCGGGGTAGTAGTCGGAGTGCCCGGCTATGAGCGACTTCGCGGCCGCGGCGGCGGAAGTCGCTGATAGCCGGGCAGAACGTTCCTACGGTCCGAAGCGGTGCAGGAGTGGCGGTTGTGTCCGCAGGGGAGAGTCCGATGTCCGGCGGTACTGCTGCAGGCCACGCCGCCACCCTCTATGGTTAGCCCGTGCTGAGCAGAATTCTGATCGGCCTGGTAGCTGCGGGGGCAGCTGTGATCGGCGTGCCCGGTGTGGCCGCCGCCGATCCGGATCCAGCGCCGCCCCCGCCCCCGCCGCCACTCAACCTCAACGCGCTCACGCCCGTGAAGCCGTCGGAGTACTCGATGCTGGACAACCAGATCTACGCGTTCGCCGTGCCGGGTGACATCGCCTGCGTCATGAACCGCGGGTCGGGCAAGTACGGCTGCAGCGGCCCGATCCCCGCAGCGCCCGAGGGAGCGAACACGGTCACGGGTGCCCAGCAGGGGCCGCCAGGGTTCGCCAACGCAGACCGGCCGCTGTACGTCTTCGACACGCTGCCCAACCGGTTGTCTCCCGGGACGCGCATCAGCTTCCGCAACGTGACGTGCGGGACGGATGGCACGGTGACCCAGTGCACCAACTCCTTCGACGGCGCGGGTTTCGTCATCAGCCCGGCGGGCAGTTTCGTCCTCGAACCGAACAACCCGCTGCTGCTCAACACCGGCGAGGGCAAGAACCCGTACTCCAACTGACGGGCCCCGCTAGAAGCCCGAGCCGTGGACCTCGTGTCCTGGCTTCTCGGCGGCCAGTCCTCGGTAGGCGTCCTCGACGGTTGCACCGTGGTTCACGACACTGTCGACCTGGCGGGCGATCGGCATGTTCAACCCGTACTTCTCGGCGAACTCCATGATCACGCTGGCGGCCTTGACGCCCTCGGCGACCTGGTTCATGGATTCGATGATCTCGTCGATCGACTTGCCCGAACCCAACTGTTCGCCGACGTGGCGGTTGCGGCTGCGCTGGCTGGTGCAGGTGACGATGAGGTCGCCCATCCCGGCCAGCCCAGCGAACGTCTCGCGCTTTCCGCCCATCGCCTCACCCAGCTTGGACATCTCGCTGACGGCCCGCGCCATCACCAGGGCCCGGGTGTTCTCACCGATGCCAAGCGCATATCCCATCCCGACGGCGATCGCGTAGACGTTCTTCAACGCGCCTGCCATCTCGACGCCGACGACGTCGTCGGTGGTGTACGTGCGAAAGCGCTTGGTGCGGAAAAGATTCGCCAGATTGGCGGCCAGGTGCTGGTCGGGCATCGCGAGCACTGCGGCAGCGGCATATCCGTCGGCGACCTCACGGGCGATGTTCGGCCCGGCCAGGATCCCCGCTGGGTGCCCGGGTAGCACCTCGTCGACGATCTCGCTCATCCTCATGTTGGTGCCCTGCTCGAGGCCCTTCACCAACGACACCACCGGCACCCACGGCCGCAGTTCCTTGGCCAGCTGCTCCAGCACGCCACGGAAGCCGTGCGACGGCACGCCCATGACGATGACGTCGGCGCATTCGGCGGCCTCGGAGAAGTCGGTCGTGGCCCTCAGCGTGGGGCTCAGCTCGACGTCGTCCCCGAGATACCGCGAGTTGCGGTGGTTGTCGCTGATGTCGTCGGCGGTCTCCTGCGAGCGGACCCACTGCAGCGTCGGCCCGCGCCTGGCACAGATGGAGGCCACCGTGGTGCCCCAGGAGCCGCCACCGAGGACGACGACGTTCGGTTCGCGTTGCGCAGGTGCCATGGCGATCAGGGTATGGCCGACGGCTCATTTCTTCGCCGAAATAGCGTTCCCTGTCGTTGAGCGCCCCGCCAACCGACCCTGGCTACTGTCTCGGCGAGGGTTAGCGGTAGTTGACGAACTGCACCGCGATCTCGAGGTCGGCGCCCCGCAGCAGTGCCTGAACGGACTGCAGGTCGTCGCGCTTCTTGGAGCTGACGCGGATCTCCTCGCCCTGGATCTGCGCCTTGACGCCCTTGGGGCCCTCGTCGCGGATGAGCTTGGTGACCTTCTTGGCATCCTCGCTGCTGATGCCCTGCTTGATGCTGCCGATCACCTTGTAGGTCTTGCCGGAGGCCTGCGGCTCACCGGCGTCGAAGGCCTTCATGGAGATGTCGCGTCGGATCAGCTTCTCCTTGAAGACGTCGATGGCCGCCTTCACGCGCTCTTCGGTCGAGGAGACGAGGACGATGCCCTCCTCGCCCTGCCACTCGATGGTGGTGTCGGTGCCGCGGAAGTCGAAACGGGTGGCCAGTTCCTTGGCGGCCTGGTTCAGGGCGTTGTCGACCTCCTGCCGGTCGACCTTGCTGACGACGTCGAAGCTTGAATCCGCCATGGACTCGCTCCCTCCCTATTGGTGATGCGTTTTCGTCTTGGGACCATCCTCGTTGTACCCTGCTACTCGCACCAAACCCGGGTCGGGATTGGGGCAAAACCCGGCAGGTTGCCCGAGCGGCCAATGGGAGCGGACTGTAAATCCGTCGGCTTACGCCTACACAGGTTCGAATCCTGTACCCGCCACAGTCGTCAGGCCCCCTT
>NZ_JBOGDD010000524.1:0-6853 GCF_050701675.1 Mycobacterium sp.
TTCAAGGACGGCGACGTCTGGTTCAACACCGGCGACCTGATGCGATCGCAGGGCTTCGGGCACGCCGCCTTCACCGACCGCCTCGGAGACACGTTCCGATGGAAGGGCGAGAACGTCGCCACCACCGAGGTCGAGGCGGCCGTGTCCACCGACCCGCAGGTCGAAGAGGCCACCGTGTTCGGTGTCGAGGTGGAGGGCGCAGGCGGCAGGGCAGGCATGGCCGCCATCCAGCTCAGGGACGGTCGGGAGTTCGACGGCAAGGCGCTGGCCAACGCCGTCTACGGGAACCTGCCCGGATACGCGGTGCCGCTGTTCGTCCGCATCACCGACACCCTCGCCCACACGTCGACGTTCAAGAGCCAGAAGGTCGACCTGCGCAAGGACGGCTACGGCGGCGACTCCGGCGAAGGTGACGAGGACGCCGGGAAGGTCGAGGACCCAATTTATGTGCTGGCCGGGCGCGACGAGGGCTACGTGGAGTTCTACGACGAGTATCCCGCCGAGGTCGTCGCAGGCAAGCGCCCCAAGTCCTGACGAGTTCGGCGCGCTCAGTGGCGCGCGGCGCAACTGAGCGCGCCCAAACCGCACGGCCGTAGCCTGGGAGACATGCAGGCGTCGTTTCTGGGCCGCCCCGTGGCGGGCGATCGCGCCATGATCATGGCGATCGTCAACCGGACGCCGGACTCGTTCTACGACCGCGGTGCCACGTTCACCGACGAGGCAGCCAAGGCAGCGGCACACCGGGTCGTCGCCGACGGTGCCGACGTCGTGGACGTCGGGGGCGTGAAGGCGGGCCCGGGCGACGTCGTCGACGCCAACGAGGAGATCGCCCGCGTCGTGCCCTTCATCGAATGGCTCCGCGGCGCCTATCCCGACCAGCTGATCAGCGTCGACACCTGGCGCGCGTCGGTTGCCAAGCAGGCGTGCGCGGCCGGTGCGGACATCATCAACGACACGTGGGGTGGGTCGGATCCGGGTCTGGCCGAGGTGGCCGCCGAGTTCGGTGCAGGCCTGGTGTGCTCGCACACCGGAGGAGCGATTCCGAGGACGCGTCCGTTCCGCGTCAACTACGGGCTTTCCGAGCGTGGAGTGGTGGACGACGTGATCGCGGAGGTGACCGCGGCGGCCAAACGCGCAGTGGCCGCAGGCGTCGCGAGGGACGCGGTGCTGATCGATCCGACGCATGATTTCGGTAAGAACACTCATCATGGCCTTAGTTTGTTGCGCCACGTAAAAGACCTTGTAAACACTGGATGGCCTGTCCTGATGGCCCTGAGCAACAAGGATTTCGTCGGGGAGACTCTGGGCGTGGGCTTGACCGAACGCCTCG
Organism: Mycobacterium sp.; assembly: GCF_050701675.1. GTDB lineage: Bacteria > Actinomycetota > Actinomycetes > Mycobacteriales > Mycobacteriaceae > Mycobacterium. The sequence continues at coordinate 1,331 of NZ_JBOGDD010000524.1, forward strand.
AGGGAACACTGGCCGCGACTGCGCTCGCCGCGCAGGCGGGAGCAGCCATGTTCAGGGTCCACGAGGTGGGGTCCACTCGACGTGTGCTGGAGATGGTCGCGTCGATCCAGGGCGTGCGTCCACCGACGCGGACCGTAAGGGGACTGGCATGAGCTTGACACCTGAACTCGAACTCGCCGCCGCCGATGCCGTAGCGGGACACCGCTGGTTGAGCGATCACACATGGCGCAGGCCGCAGTGGACCGTCGCCGACCTCGAGGCGGCCAAGGCAGGCCGGACCATCTCCGTGGTCCTTCCCGCGCTGAACGAGGAGGAGACGGTCGCATCCGTGGTCGACACCATCACGCCTCTGCTCGGCGGGTTGGTCGACGAGATCGTCGTGCTGGACTCCGGTTCGACCGACGACACCGAGATTCGCGCCGTCGCCGCGGGCGCCAGGGTGGTCAGCCGGGAAGCCGCGCTACCGGAGGTCGCGCCGCAGCCAGGCAAGGGTGAGGTGCTGTGGCGCTCGCTCGCCGCGACCACCGGCGACCTGGTGGTCTTCGTCGACTCCGACCTGATCGATCCCGACCCCATGTTCGTGCCGAAACTGCTCGGTCCGCTGTTGACGACCGACGGCGTGCACCTGGTCAAGGGTTTCTACCGTCGCCCCCTGAAGGTGAGCGGCAGCGAGGACGCCAACGGCGGTGGCCGGGTCACCGAGCTGGTCGCGCGGCCGCTGCTCGCCGCGTTGCGTCCGGAGCTGACGTGCCTGCTGCAGCCCCTTGGCGGCGAGTACGCGGGTACCCGCGAACTGTTGACGTCGCTGCCCTTCGCGCCCGCCTACGGCGTCGAGATCGGGCTGCTCGTCGACACCTACGACAGGCTCGGCCTTGACGCCATCGCGCAGGTCAACCTTGGCGTGCGGACCCACCGCAACCGGCCCCTGACCGAGCTGGCAGCGATGAGCCGTCAGGTGATCGCCACATTGCTGTCGCGGTGCGGAGTACCCGACTCGGGCGTCGGCCTGACGCAGTTCTTCGCCGACGGCGAGGACTACACCCCGCGTACCTCGACGGTGTCGTTGGCGGACCGGCCGCCGATGGTGACGCTGCGACCTCGGTGATCCCCGGCCGCGCCACCGCCCGGCGGGCGCTGCGTCATAGTGCTCAGGCAGTATCGACGTCGTGACCTTGATCCTGCTTTACCTGGTCGTGCTCGTCCTGGTGGCCACCGTGTTGTTCGGCGTCGGAAGCGTGGTGTTCGGACGGGGTGAGCGGCTGCCACCCCTGCCGCGCGCCACCACCGCCACGGTCTTGCCTGCCTCGGAGGTCACGGGGGCCGACGTCGACGCCCTGCGCTTCACCCAGACGCTGCGCGGCTACAAGGCCAGCGAGGTCGACTGGGTTCTCGAGAGGCTCGGTCAGGAGCTCGATCAGCTCAGGGGCCAGCTCGCCGCGGTCCGCGCCGCCTATGGCATCGACGACTTCGTCCCCGACTCCGACGGGGGATCGGACGCCGAGTTCGACACCGAGTTCGACGCCGAGACCAACGGCGATCCCGGCGACGTGCCCGAGGACGCAGCCCACCCGCGCGGGGTACCTGCGCTGCCTGCGGACGGACGGGACGAGCAGTGACCGCCGTGGTCGACGGCGACGGGCGAATTCGTTGCAGCTGGGCTGATTTCAGTGGTCCCCGCTGGGCTACCGACGACTCGGTCCTCTACCGCAACTACCACGACGCCGAGTGGGGCCAGCCGTTGACGGGCAGTCGCGAACTGTTCGAGCGCATGACGCTCGAAGCGTTTCAGAGTGGGCTGTCCTGGCTCATCATCCTTCGCAAGAGGGAGAACTTCCGGCGTGCGTTCAAGCGTTTCGACGCCCAAAAGGTGGCGCGCTTCACCGAGGTCGACATCGAGCGATTGATGGCAGACGTGGGGATCGTGCGCAACCGCGCCAAGATCGAGGCCACCATCGCCAACGCACGCGCGGTGGCCGACCTGGACGTCGAACTCGGGGAGATGCTGTGGTCGTTCGCCCCCGCGCGGCGCCCTCGGCCGACCGATCTCACCGAGGTGCCGGCGGTGACACCCGAGTCAACGGCGATGGCAAAGGAACTCAAGCGCCGCGGATTCAAATTCGTCGGCCCCACGACCGCCTATGCCCTGATGCAAGCGACCGGGATGGTCGACGACCACGTTGCCGATTGCTGGGTTCCCACCGTCGTGCGAGGCGGCTAAGTCGGGTCTTTGCACACCGAAGGGCTCCCATAGGGAACAATGGTTGAAGATCAGTTCAATGCCGAGTGCTGTCGCCGGGTGGGCAGTCTCGGCCCCGATCCGGTCCGCCTATGCGGATCGGCGCATGCGGAGGGAGCACTGGATGGCGGCGATGAAGCCCCGGACCGGCGACGGTCCACTGGAAGCAACCAAGGAGGGGCGGGGCATCGTGATGCGAGTACCACTGGAAGGTGGTGGGCGTCTCGTCGTCGAACTCACCCCCGACGAGGCCGCCGCCCTCGGCGACGAACTGAAGAACGTAACGAGCTAGCTGGCGCCCCGGCGCTTCGCTACGAGGAGACCTTCCGGTAGATCTCCAGGGTCTGCTCGGCTATGTGTCCCCAGGAGAACTCGTCGATGCACCTCTGGCGCCCGGCGCTCCCGTACTGCTGGGCACGTGCGGGGTCGGCCACCAGGGCGTTGACCGCTTCGGCGAGTCGGGCTTCGAATGCTGGGGTGTCGGCGGGGTCGTAGTGCACCAGCAACCCGGTGCGGCCGTCCGCCACCACCTCGGGGATGCCACCGACGTCGGAGGCGACCACAGCCGTCGAGCACGCCATGGCTTCCAGGTTCACGATCCCAAGCGGTTCGTAAACCGATGGGCATACGAAAACAGCTGCTGCCGAAAGTATTTCGCGGATCTGATCCCCGGGTAGCATCTCCTGCACCCAGAAGACCCCGGTGCGCGACCGGGCGAGTTCCTGTACCGCGCCACCCACTTCGGCCGCGATCTCCGGAGTGTCCGGAGCTCCCGCGCACAACACCAGCTGCACGTCGGGTGCGAACCGGTGCGCGGCGGCCACCAGGTGGGCGACGCCCTTCTGCCGCGTGATCCGGCCGACGAACGCCACGATGGGGCGAGTCGGGTCGACGCCGAGGCGGCCGAGCACCGATCCGCTGTCCGCAGGCCCGGCCGGATACCACTTCTGGGTGTCGATCCCGTTGCGCACCACGTGCACGCGGTTGGGGTCCAGCGCAGGGTAGGTGGCCAGGACGTCCTCACGCATTCCGGAGCTGACCGCGATCACCGCGTCGGCTGCCTCGACCGCCGTGCGTTCCACCCAGGACGACACCCGGTAGCCGCCGCCGAGTTGCTCGGCCTTCCACGGCCGCATCGGCTCCAGCGAATGCGCCGTCAAGACGTGGGGTATGCCGTACAGCATTGCGGCGAGGTGACCCGCCAGTCCGGCGTACCAGGTGTGGGAGTGCGCGACGGTCGCGCCTGCCGCGGCATTCACCATGACCAGGTCGGCGGACAGCGTCGTCAGCGCAGGGTTGGCCCCGGTGAGCGCGGGATCCGGCTGCGCCACCGATACCCTGGGCACACCCGGCCGTGGTGCGCCCATGCAGTGCACGTCCACTTCGCACATGTGCTGCAGCTGGGCAACGAGTTCGGTGACGTGTACTCCCGCGCCGCCGTACACCTCTGGTGGGTATTCCCGTGTCATCATCGCCACCCGCATGATGACGACGGTAGTGGTCAGGCGGTGTCACCGCACCCAATTGTCTTGACCGACAGTCGAGGAGAAGTGCCTGCCAATAGTGCGAATGGCTAGCCGCGGTCCATGACGGCCGATAGGTTTGACGTATGAGGGAACTGCCACACGTCTTGGGCATCGTCCTGGCGGGCGGTGAGGGCAAGCGGCTGTACCCCTTGACCGCGGATCGCGCCAAGCCTGCCGTTCCCTTCGGCGGCGCATATCGGCTGATCGACTTCGTATTGTCGAACCTGGTGAACGCCCGCTACTTGAAGATCTGTGTTCTCACGCAATACAAGTCGCATTCGCTGGATCGCCACATTTCGCAGAACTGGCGACTGTCGGGGCTTGCCGGTGAGTACATCACCGCGGTCCCTGCGCAGCAGCGTCTCGGTCCGCGGTGGTACACCGGGTCGGCTGATGCGATCCTGCAGTCGCTCAATCTCATCTACGACGAGGACCCCGAGTACGTCGTCGTGTTCGGTGCCGACCACATCTACCGCATGGATCCCGAGCAGATGCTGCAGTTCCACATCGAGAGTGGAGCCGGTGCGACGGTGGCCGGGATTCGGGTGCCGCGCGCCGAGGCGACGGCGTTCGGGTGCATCGACGCCGACGAGTCCGGACTGATCCGCGAATTCATCGAGAAGCCCGCCGACCCGCCGGGCATCCCCGACGATCCTGAGCAGACCTTCGCGTCGATGGGCAACTACATCTTCACCACCAAGGTGCTCATCGACACCATCCGCGCCGACGCGGAGGATGACGACTCCGACCACGACATGGGCGGCGACATTATCCCGCGGCTGGTGCGCGACGGCAGCGCCGCGGTCTACGACTTCAACGACAACGAAGTCCCCGGCTCCACCGAGCGCGACCACGGCTACTGGCGTGACGTCGGGACGCTCGATGCCTTCTACGATGCCCACATGGACCTGGTGTCGGTCCACCCCATCTTCAATCTGTACAACCGGCGCTGGCCCATCAGGGGCGAGCCGGAGAACCTGGCGCCCGCCAAGTTCGTCAACGGCGGTTCCGCCCAGGAGTCGGTGGTCGGTGCGGGCAGCATCATCTCCGCGGCGTCCGTGCGCAATTCGGTGTTGTCGTCCAACGTGCTGATCGACGACGGTGCCATCGTGGAGGGCAGCGTGATCATGCCCGGCGTCCGCATCGGCCGTGGTGCCGTAGTCCGCCGCGCGATCCTCGACAAGAACGTGGTCGTCGGGCCCGGTGAGATGGTCGGCGTCGACCTGGAGAAGGACCGCGAGCGGTACGCGATCAGTGCGGGTGGCGTCGTCGCCGTCGGCAAGGGTGTCTGGATCTAGCCCCCTTCCCGCGCGAGCGAGCGTGTCTGTACGGCGACACGCCGCTGCGGGTGGCACTTGGCGCACGCTCGCGCGCCCTGCCTTCGGTACTCATTCGCGCCGCGCACGAACGATCCAATGGTGTGCGCGTTGACTATTCAGAGGTCGGCAGGATCCAGTCGCGCCTGCTGAAGTCTGCGCCTTCGTCTGCGCCGCAGCAGCAACCACGCCGCCCACGCCAGGGCGAGGACGAACACCAGCACGAGGGCGGGCAGTAGCAGAGCGGCGAAGACCAATCCGATGCTGGTGACGTCCTCCATCGTGGACAGGACAGGCGCGGCGACCCCTGCGGTGGCGACGTTGGCGGCGGGCCTCACCGCGGATTTGACCAGGTGCACGACCAACGCGATGACCACGCCGATCACCACTGGAATCCACTTGCCCGATTGCGCGAACTCGCCGGGGTCGGCGACGGCGGCGGTTT
>NZ_JBOGDD010000525.1:0-14870 GCF_050701675.1 Mycobacterium sp.
ACGTATGGACGCAGAGCCTCGATCGGGATCGGGCGAGTAGCCAGTTAAGAGGTCGACACCGGCTGTCAACCGAATGGTTGACAGCGGCTGCTATTCCTGCACGATTACCGGATCGCCGACCTCGACGGTGTTGAAGTACCACTCTGCCGTCGCTGGGCTCAGGCTGATGCAGCCATGGCTGACATTCTCGTACCCCATCGACTGAACGGCCCACGGTGCCGAATGCACGTAAAGGCCACGGCTGCTGATGCGGACGGCGTAATCCACTGAGAGGCGGTAACCGTCGGGATCGTCGACGGGGATGCCGACGCTACTGGAATCCATGATCACCGAGCGATCCTTCGACAGGACCGTGTAGGTGTCGACGGGTGTCGGGTAGTCCGGCCGCCCCATGGAGGCCAGCAGAACCCCCGCTTCGCCCGCGTGGGGCAGGTGGTGCGGCGCAGGGCCCGTCGCAACGCCGTCGACGGTCACGGTGAACGTGTGTTCCGAGAGGTCGGCGACACCGACGACCGCTGGGCCCGTTGCGAATTCGGTCGGTCTGCTCGCCACCGACAGGGCAATCGTGGTGTGCGCCGGCCAGAATCGGTCGGGAACCCATTGCACGACGTTGTCGTCGAGCCACTGGAATTTGCCCGTCATGGCCACGTTCGACTGGACGTCGATGGCGCGTTCGGCAGCCTGCCGGTTGGCGATGGGTCCGTTGAAGGTGATCACCACGGGGTGTGCCACACCCACTACCTCGCCGCGCGTTGGCAAAATCGACTTGATGACCGAATTGAGCGGGAGACTCACCGCCGTCGTGTCGACGCCGGCCGTACCTCCGGTCATGGTCATGGCGACCACGACCACCCCTAGAACAGACAGTATGACCGCCCGCATCGGCCGAATCCCTTCGAATTAACCGCATCGTCATTAACCGATGTGATCGTACGAGGACGCCGATCCTCGAACCCGCAGGACGCGTTGACAATTCGGTCAAGCCTTCATCACGGTTCGGCCACGGCCAGGCATTGCATCGACGTGGTCGACCGGCGTCGCGAAGTCGGTCAGACGCTAGCGCCATTCCCGTTGAGAGCGGGCCGCCCAATAGTCGTCGGGGTCCTCGCTCACGTCCGCGAGCTCGCCCATCACGTGCACAGGAAGATCGACGTCGGCCCCGGCAAGGTGGGAGGCGATCTGCGCCACGGTGACCGCGCCCGATAGCACGCGCGGCGCCCACGGCTGCTGCAGTGCGGCGGCCATCGCGAGCTGGTCCACGCCGACACCCAACCGATCGGCCAGGCGCGACACCGTGTTCACTCCGGGCGCCGGATCCGAGCTGCCCGGCACCATACGGCCGTTGGCGAAGACTTCCTTGACGATGACCGCGACTCCCGCGTCGTGGGCTTCCGCGAGAGCGGGCGCCACCGAGGTCTCCAGCAGATTCCACGTCGCCTGGACGGAGGAGAACAGGGGTGATCCGTTGACGTCCATCGCGAGGGCGGCGCGAATGGCCGTTGACTGCCGGGGTCCCGAGGTGGACAGTCCGACGCGCACGCCCTCGTCACGAAGGTCGGCAAGCTCGCGTTGTAACGCACGGTCGGTCAGCACCGGGCTGTCCTCTGTCACCGAGTGGACTTGGTACAGGTCGAGGCGATCGCCCAAAAGTGCTTGGGTTTCCCGTAGTTGAGCGCGGAAGGCCTCCAGCGAGTGCTCCTTGACCTCGTGCACCTCCGAGTCCATCCGCCAGTCTCCGACGTAGCGGTAACCCCATTTGGACGCCACCTTTACGTCGGTGGCCTCCGGCCGCGAGGTGAGCCAGTCGGCAAGGAATTCCTCTGCGCGACCGTAGGACCTGGCGGCGTCGACGTAGCGGATGCCGCCTGCGTAGGCGGCATCGAGGACTTCAGCTGTCCTGGTCCGCATTTCGGCGACCGACCGGCCGGCGCCGACGTCCTGGTCTCGCCCACCCGTGAGATACGCCGGGCGCCCCAGCGCGGCCAGTCCCAGTCCGAATCGCTCGACGTGGCGCGTAGTCATGCGCTCGCCCGCCTCTCACCTCAGCTCAATGTTCCAAGGCCGTGGGAGGCCCCGCCAGGTACGACGCCGTCCACCGATCCCACTCGTTCGAATGGCGTGCGCCACGGGCTAGGCGCACGTCGTGGATGAAGTCGCCACCTTCATGGGCGATCGTACGCTTGAAGGGAGTGACCCCCGTCTCGTAGTTCGAGAGTATGACCACTTCACAGCATTGTCCATACAGTACGTATGATCTAGACGATACGGTCGACCGTGTGTAAGGTGCATCACAGTGTCATGGCCTACCGGCACCCGGGCACGGACTACGAGGCGTAGAACACGAGGTGGAGACAATGCGTGCAGTCGTACTCGACGGGCAGGGCAACTACGAGGCGGCCGACAAGCCCCGTCCGGCTGCCGGACCGGACGAGCTGGTCGTCGAACCCGTCGCCGTTGGCGTGTGCGGCACAGACCTTCACCTCGTCATCGGCGACTATCCCACCGGCAGGTTCCCCGTCGTGCCAGGGCACGAGTTCGCGGGCCGCATCGTCGAGGTCGGCTCGGCCGTCACCAGGTTTCACGTCGGCCAGCGCGTCGCGGTCGACCCGAACGTGGCCTGCGGCAAGTGTCCCGACTGCCTTGGCGGCCAGCCGAATCTTTGCGACTTCCTGGTGCCGATCGGCGTCACGTCCGACGGAGCGTGCGCGGAATTGGTCGCGGTCCCCGAGAAGGTGACCTACCTGCTGCCCGACGGATTGAGCATGTCCGCAGGCGCGCTGATCGAACCACTGTCGTGTGTGCTCCACGCGTTGGACCGCACCCCGCCGCTGACCGACCGTCGCGTGACGGTCTTCGGCGCAGGGTCGATCGGGCTACTGGCGGTGGTCGTCGCGCGAGCAGCCGGCGCCCGATTCGTTCAGGTGGTCGAACCCAGCCCGGCGCGCCGCAAGGCCGCCCTTGACCTCGGCGCCGACGACGCCGTGAGCGCCGAAGAGCAGCTCCCGCCACGCAGTACCGACGTCGCCATCGAGGCCAGTGGTCATCCCGCCGCCGTGGCAGCCGCGATCGACCTGCTCGACAAGCGCGGCACCCTGCTCCAGATGGGTGTCGTCAGCGCAGAGACGACCATCCCGCTGCGCCCATACGACCTGTTCGACCGTGAGCTGACCTTCGTCGGATCCCAGTCGGTCGCAACGTCATTCGCTGCAGCCGTGGCGATGATGCCCGATATCGGCGCCACCGTCGAACGGTTGGTCACCCACACCTTCCCGCTGGAGCAGTACGGCGAAGCCATCACCGCCGCGCACAGCGACTCCGCGCTCAAGGTCCAGATCTTCCCGAACGGAACGGAACACTGATGTCCAACGCCATCGCGAACAGCCGATTCGCCCCCTTCATCGAGCGCATCGGTCTTCCACCCGCACTGTTCCTCGGTTTCGTCGGCCTGCTCTTCTTCATGATCGGCGACGGAGTCGAATCGGGATACATCTCGCCGTACCTGGCCGAGAACGGCGCGGGCAGCGCTCATCGCGCCGCCATCATCATCAGCGTCTACGGCCTCATGGTGACGCTGGGATCCTGGCTCTCGGGCGCACTGTCGGAAACCTGGGGTCCACGACGAGTGATGTGGATCGGCCTCGGCATCTGGGCGACGTTCGAAGTTCTCTTCCTGGCCGTCGCGCTCACCACGGACAACTACGTGCTGATGCTGGTGTTCTACGGCATCCGCGGCCTCGGATATCCCCTGTTCGCCTACGGCTTCCTCGTCTGGGTGCTGGCCGCAAGTCCGGCGAGGCGGCTCGGGTCAGCCGTTGGCTGGTTCTACTTCGCGTTCACCGGCGGCCTTCCCACTCTGGGCTCGTTGCTGGCCAGCGGTACCGAACCGGTCATCGGCGAGTACGCCACCCTGTGGCTGTCCCTTGGCATCGTCGTCGCCGGTGGTCTTCTGGTACTCCTCGGCCTGCGCGGGGTGACCGGTGGTGGTCGGCTGGCTGCGGCATCCACCACGACCCGCCAGAGCCTGATCGACAGCATCGCGATCGCGTTCCAGAACCCAAGGGTGGGCATCGGCTGCATCATCCGGATCATCAACACCGCACCACAATTCGGGTTCCTGGTCTTCCTCCCGGCGATCTTCGCCGATACCCTGGGCTTCGGCACCGCAGGGTGGCTGCAGCTGGTGTTCATCATCGGTGCGTCCAACATCTTCGCCAACCTGCTGTTCGGCATCATCAGCGACAAGATGGGCTGGCATCGCACCCTGCGGATCTTCGGCTGCCTTGGGTCGGCGGTCAGCAGCCTGGCTCTGTACTTCCTGCCGCACGCCGTCCCCCAGTACTGGGTGGCCGGTCTGTGCGCCGCGTTCTTCGGCATCACCCTGGCCGGGTTCACCCCAATCTCCGTGCTGATGTCCCTGATCGCGCCGGAGAAGAAGGGCAACGCCATCGCCGTGTTGAACCTGGGCGCAGGCGCCGCCACGTTCGTCGGCCCCTTGATCGTGGCGATCTTCCTCGACGTGATCGGCCCTGGCGGCGTCACCATCGTCTTCGCCGCCCTCTACGTGCTGGCCGCGGTGCTGGTGCGCTGGCTGAAGCTGCCGCCCGAGTCTCAGGAAATCGTCGACAAGGGTCTGAGCCTCAACGATCTCGACGTCGAAAGCCATCAGATCGTCGAAAACACCCGCCCCGCACACGCACCAGGAGCATGACATGACCGAGGCAAGCACTCACAGCGCCCCGCTCGGGCGGCTGGCCCGGCTCGTCGACAAGGCAGGCATGCCCCCGGCTCTCCTGCTGGGCTTCGTCGGCCTGCTGTTCTTCATGATCGGCGACGGCGTCGAGTCGAACTACCTGTCGCCGTTCCTCATTCACGGCGAGCACTACTCCGAGTCGTCCACCGCGCTGACCATCAGCATGTACGGCATCTTCGTCACCGTGGGTTCCTGGCTGGCCGGAACCCTGTCCTCGATTCTGGGTCCCCGGCGCGTGATGTCGATCGGCGCGGCGTCGTGGGTGATTCTGGAAGTCTTCTTCCTCCTCCCCGGAATCGCCATGGACACACCGTGGATCGCGATAACGGCCTACGCCATCCGCGGCATCGGCTACCCGTTCTTCGCCTATGCCTTCCTGGTGTGGATCAACCTTGCCACCCCGCCGCACCAGCGCGGCAGCTCCGTCGGCTGGTTCTGGTTCGCGTTCGGCGCCGGTCTGCCCACCCTCGGCTCGCTGCTTGCCAGCGCGACCATCCCGGTCATCGGTGAATACGGAACCTTCTGGTTGGCAACGGTTCTCGTCGTCGCGGGGGCCGCGATGGCGTTGTTCGGGATTCGCGATCTGACGTACGCCGGGCCGACCGGTCACGACGGCGCCGTCCAAGAGCTCGTCAAGGGCATCACCATCTTGTGGCGTGACCGGCGCGTCGCGGCCGGGGCGTTCGTCCGGCTGGTCAATACCGCGCCGAACTTCGCGCTCTTCGTCGTCGCCCCACTGTTCTTCGTCGACCGAATCGGGTTCTCCCAGGGCACCTACCTGATGATCGTCACCGTCGTCTACACCGCGAACATCTTCGCGAACCTGGCCTTCGGCATTCTCGGCGACCGCTTCGGCTGGCGACGCACCGTCACCTGGTTCGGCTGTGTCATGTGCGGCGTCGGCATTCTGCTGCTGTACTACGTGCCGCTGCTCGTCGGGCCCAACGTCGCACTGGTGATGTTGTGCTGGGCGGTGTTCGGCATCGGGCTGGCCGGCTTCGTGCCCTTGACCGCGCTGGTGCCGTCAATGGTGCCGCCAGAGGACCGCGGCAGCGCACTGGCCGTGTACACGTTGGCCGCCGGACTGTCCGCGTTCGTCGGGCCGGCATTGGTGGGGCTGCTCGGCGGGGTCGCGCACATGTCGACGCTGATCTGGACGTTCGCGGCCCTGTACGCCGTGGCGGCCGCGGTCACCTACGTGCTGCGCACCGACAGCGACCCGGGCTCGGAGGCCGCCCGCTCAGCGGCCGGGGCCGAGGTCGAGCGCGCCGACGTTGACCTCTAGGGGGACGACGTCGCTGCGCACCCACGTCTCGTAGACGTCGTAGCGCAGACCCTCCGACGTCCACGACGTCGAGCGGATGCAGAGCATCGGCTCCGATTTCTCGACGCCAAGCGCATCGCAGATCTCCGCGCTGGGGAGCTGCGCGCGGATGATTCGGTTCGCGCCACCCATGACGAACCCGGCGTTGGCCAGCAGCGTGGTCAGCGACGCGCGACCGGTGAGCACCTCGGCAGCAGCAGCCAACACCGGAGCGATGTTCGGTGGACTGTAGTTGATGCTGTACAGCGCTGGGGTTCCGTCCAGTGAACGGACCCGGACCAACTCGAACCCCGCTGTCCCATCGGGCAAGTCGAGAGAGCGACAAGCGTAGGGCGGCAATGCGACGGCCCCCGAGCGGACGACGCGGGTGGTGACCGAGCGGTTCTGGTGACCGATCGCGTTCTCGAGGAACCCCTCCTTGCCCTGGATCATCCAGCCGGTGCCATCGGGTGGCTCGCTGGCGAAGACGCCACGGTTGGGGATCCGCTTGGCCGCGCCGCGCGATTCGAGGAATTGCATGGCTTGGCGCACGGTGGCACGGGAGAGCCCGAACTCGACGGAGAGGTCGTTCTCGCTGGGCAGTCGCGCCCCGCGCTCGATGCTCCCGGAGGAGATCCGGCTCTCCAGCACATGCGCCAACTGCTGGTAGTAGGGCACCGCGGACTGCCGGTCGATGGAGTCGTCGGTGACGGTCACGCGTCTGCTCCCTTCGATCTCCTCAGTACGGACAATCCCGATGGTATGCAGCGGTTGCCTTCAGCATCGGGAGGCTGGCCCCATTGCCAGCGGGGTCAACTCCCGATCCAGGACACGTCCACGGCCGCGTCGCCACCCCCCGCACCCGCCGCCGCGCAGGCCACCATGATCGCGACCGCCGCAGCACCGGGGTCCAGTACCCCACGGGAGACCTCGCCGACGTAGGAGGCGCGACCCCGGCGGGCGATGATGTCGCTGGTGCTGCGGGCGCCGTCCACGGCCGCCGCCGCGGCGGCCTCGAGCGCGGTGACGGGGTCGTCCCCGGCGGCCGCCCTGGCGGTGAGCGCATCCGCCGCGGGGGCGATCGCATCGACCATCGTCTTGTGTCCCACCTCGGCCTTGCCGTAGCGCTGCACGGTCGCCAGGCCGTTTCGCAGGCCAGTCGCCAGCTCCGTCAGCGTCGGCGTCGGCTCGGTGGTGCACCGGGCCAGGTCGCGGAAGAACATTCCGAACAGTGGACCACTGGTGCCACCGGTGCCGAGGAAGCCACGCGACACGGCGGTGAGCCACTGGGGGTAGGTGTCCGGTGCGGTCGTGTCGATCTCACCGCGCACCCGGGTGAAGGCCGAGGTCAGGTTGGCGCCGAAGTCACCGTCGCCGGACTGGCGGTCGAGTTCCCCGAGGGATTCGGCCGCGCCCGTGTTGGTGTTCCCGGCCGATCCCAGCACGGTGGCCAGCATCGCGGTGACCCAGTGGGCGGCGAACTCGTTGGGCAGCGTCGTGTCAGCAGCGGTGTCGTTCATCGTGGGTCCTTACCAGGTCAGGGCGGGGGTACGCACCGGGGCGTCCCACAGCTTGAGGAGATCGTCGTCCACGGGCGTGAGAGTGACCGAAAACCCGTGCATGTCAAGGGATGTGACGTAGGAACCGGCCAGTGTGCGGGCTACGCCGATGCCGAGGCCGCCAAGCAGACGGTGCACCGAGCGGGCGGCGATCGACAACTCCAGCGGGTAGGTGCTGCCGAGTCCGTTGACGATCGCGATGACCGCCTGACCGCGGGTCAGGCCCAGGTCGGCGACCAGGGGGTTGACGAGCATCTCGGTCAAGGCGTCCGCATCGGCGAATTGCACTCGCCCCCTCCCTCTTTCGCCATGAATGCCGACTCCTAGCTCGACCTCGTCGGCGCCGAGCTCGAAGGCGGGCCGGTTCTGGCCGGGATGGGTTCCCGCCTCCAGGGCGAGGCTCATCGTGCGTGAGGTCGCGGCAACCCGTCGTCCGAGGGCGGCGACCTCGTCGAGGGGCGCACCGGCCTCGGCGCATGCTCCCACCATCTTCTCGACCGTGACCACGGCAGCCGTTCCGCGACGTCCTGGGCCGTCCTCGTCGCCGGTGTCGGTGGCCAGGTCGTCGTCGACCAGCACGATTCGCGTCTCGATTGCGTCATCCCCGGCGAGCTCACCGGCGATGGTGAAGTTCAGGACGTCGCCGGTGTAGTTCTTCACGATCTGCACCACCCCGCGGCCCGAGTCGGCCGCGACCGTGCCCTCCTGGACCTGCAGGGCCGTCGGGCTCGCGAAGACCGCGCCCGGCACGGCCACGTCCAACATGCCGCGTCCGACGAACCCCGCATGCAGCGGCTCGTGACCTGCCCCGCCGCCCGACACCACGCCGACCTTGTCGCGGGCCGGCGTCCGCCTGCACACGTACCCCGCGCTTGGCTCGTACCGGATGAGATCGGGAAAGCACAGTTCCAGACCCTCCAGCGCCTGAGGCACCACGTCGTCCGGACTGTTGATGATCTGCCGCTTCACTGCGCTCCTCGATCTCGTCGTCTTGCCCAATTGTGACCCAAGCCATATAGTACCGTACTGTACGTACAATACGTACAATCGTGAATATCCATCCCGCGGTTACCCACCGACGCGGCAACCCCGCTCACCATCGAGAGAAGTGGACATCAGATGAGCATGGAATACCGGATGCGCCGGACGCTGCCGAACAATCGCGCCGCGATCATCGTCCCCGTCGACCACGGTCTGATCTTCAACCGGATCAAGGGCCTGGAGACCCCGTCGGCGCCGTTCGCCGAGTGGGCCGGATCCGACATCACCGGCTTCATGATGACGCCCGGCCAGGTCAAGCAGACCGAGGTGTTCTTCGCCGAGCACCCCCACCTGTCGCGGGTGCTGACCATCGACACCTACTACGACTTCACCCAGCTCGACGGCGGCGGATCGCACTCCTTGATCACCACCGTCGAGGAAGCCGTCCGGATGGGCGTCGATGCGGTGAAGATGCTCTTCCCGTGGAACATGTCGCGCTCCGAGCGGGCGGCGATGTGCTCGCGCGTCGGCAAGGTCGTCACCGCCTGCGACGCATGGGACATCCCGCTCGTGCTCGAGCCCGTCCTCATGGGCGCGCCCCGCACCGAGGAGGTCGCCGTCGAAGAGGAGCAGGTCGCCCGAATCGCCTACGACCTCGGTGCACACATCATCAAGATTGCCTTCCCCGGCGAAGAGCGCACCGCGCGTCTCGTCGAAGAGCTCGGCGTACCACTGGTCATCGCAGGCGGTCCGCTCTCCGGTGAGGTGTCCGAGACCGTCGAAGCGGTCGCGGGAACCTTGCGCGCAGGCGCCCGCGGCGTCATCGTGGGACGCAACATCTGGCAGCGTGAGCGTAGCGAGGGCGAGACCGTGCTCAAGGAGATCGCCGCGCTGACTCATGACGTCAGCTTCGCCGGCTGAGCGCCGACGGGCGGCGCTGAACACGAAGGAACGGTGGTCATGGCTCGAAGCCGCAGCGCCCGATCGCCGGTGGTGTGTGGAGTCGACATCGGCAGCACCAACACCAAAGCGATCGCACTCGATCCCCGTGGTGTCGTCGTCAGCCGACGCAGACGGACGACACCACGGGTCGCGGCCGGCGGCGCTGTCGACGCCTTGGCGTTGCTCGGGGCCATCGAGGAGATGATCCTCGAAATCTGTTCCGACAGCTACCTCATTCACGCGGTCTGCGTGGCCGGTGTCGGCGAGGACGGTGTCCTCGTCGACGACGAGATGACCCCGATCACCGGGGCGTTGGCCTGGTTCGACCCTCGCCGCGCCGACGTGTTCGCAGCCCTGTCTCCACGACTCGCGCCGTACCCGAACCCGTGTGTGGGCGACGACGCGGCGCGGACGATCGTGGGGTGGCGCTGGGCGGTCGATCAACCGGGCGCCTCGCGGGCGCGATCGTGGCTGGCGCTGACCGACTACGCCTCCAGCGTGTGGACCGGCACGACCTTCATCAGCGACAGCCTGGCCGCGCGCACCGCCGCCTGGGACGGGCGCACCCGACGATGGGTCGACGACCGCGTCGCGGCGAGCATCGGCACCGCAGCGCTGCTGCCACCGGTGCGCCGCGCGGGAGACGTCATCGGCGACTGCGTCTCCAGCCGGCTCGCGTCGGCGGGGGTGCTCGCCGCTGACGCCGTCGTCGTCGCAGGCGGACACGATCATCCCATCGGCGGATGGGGCGTCCACCAGATGGATCCGAAGTCCATCCTGGATTCGATGGGCACGGCCGAAGTCGTGGTCGCACAATCCCCCGACGCTGACGTCGAGCACGGCGCCGACGTCGACGTTGCGCCCGGCATCCGCTCTGCCGGGACCACCGTCCTAAGCGTCGAGGAGCTCGACCGCAACGTGCAGTGGGCGTCCCGGGACGAACAGGTCAGCGCCACACTGGAATCCATCATCGCCGGCGAACGCCAACCCGATCGGTTCCTTCACGTTCCTGCCTTCATCGCTGGCGCCCGCGGCGGGGGGACGCCCCGCTACACCGACGACGCGCCGACCGCGGCCATCTCACGGGCTTCGGCCGTGCTCGGGGCCCTGGCCCGCATCGGCGAACACGCACTCCAGGGTGTCGCGGCCCACCTCCCATCTCAGCCACACGTGTACGCCGCAGGCGGCTGGTCCCGCTCGCCGGGCTGGGTCACTGCCAAGGCTGCCGTCACCGGACGCGACGTCACCGTCATCCCCGAGCCCCAAGTCACCGCGACCGGCGCCGCACTGCTGGCTGCCAAGGCGATCCAGTGGGACCCCTCCCCCTCCGTCGCACTTGGGATGGTGTCGTCGACGAATCAGCGACTCGACGAGGTGTCGTCGGTTTGAGCAGCACATACTGAGACGGTTGTGCTGTCGGAAGGATCGCGATGAGTGATGACGACGTCCGAGCCGCTTTGGAGCGCCACTGGGCGGCCTCCGACGCCAATGACTTCGCCGCCGAGCACCAAATCTACCGGGATGACGCGGTTCTCGAGTATCCGCAATCGGGCGAACGCATCCGTGGGCGCGCCAACATCGAGGCGTCGCGCGTCGCTCAGCCAAGCGCGAAGCGCTTCACCGTGCGGCGGATGCTCGGCAGCGGAGATCTTTGGGTCAGCGAGCTCGTCCTGACGTATGACGGGAAGCCGTTCTACGTCGTCAGCGTCATGGAGTTCGAGGATGCAGAGGTGGTCCGCGAGACGCAGTACTTCGGCGAGGCCTTCGAGCCGGGGCCATCCCGGGCGCAATGGGTCGAACGAATCGAATGAGCGGGTGTCATGAATCGCTGATGGCGACGGTCGCCTCGCGACCGATGACGTGAGGAACGTGGCCGTAGGTCTCTCGGTAGTGGTGGGTGAACCGGTCCACGTTGGCGAATCCCCACCGGTGGGCGATCGCGCTGACAGTCGCGGCCGCACCGAGACTGGCTTCGAGGTCGTGGTGGGCGTAATGCAGGCGAACCCTACGAACGTATTCCATTGGGGTGCAGTCGCGGTGACGGCGGAACAAGTACCGCAGCGACCGCGATGTCGTGTCGGCCGCTGCCGCGATGTCGGCGAGGGAGATATCAGTGTGGGCGTTGTCGTCGATGAACGCGATCGCCTGCCGAAGTCGTACCGGGCTGGCCTCCGGGCGGCCTCCGGCACCGGGATCCTGGCACGTCGTGTGGGGGAGCGCCGACAGCACGCTGGCCGCCAGGTAACGAGATAGCGCTCCTGCCATCAACGGCTCCTGCACCGCATGCGGGTTCGCGACGACGCCGTGGCGCACGTAGTCGATGGCGTCCACCAGCAGCCGGTTGGCATCGGGGTTCATCGGCACTGTCGAGGTCAGCCGTACTGACTGGTCGTGCGCGACCTCGCCGAGCAGGTGCCTGCCCACCGCGACGATGTCGTACAGCGCGCGGTGCACGGCGCCGGAGTATGGCACTCCGTCGAGGGCGCCAAACGCGACCACCTTGCCTGGACCGAACGCTTCGTGCTCGTGCGGGAGCTGTTCTTCGATGACACCTGAACGGACCCGGCACAGCAGGATGTCGTCGGGCGGCTCCATGTCGTAGCTGAAGTCATAGCCGAAGTGGGCTTCGTCGACGGTGAACGGGCCGGCTTTCGTTCGCCATATCCGAGCTTTGGTGGACGCTCCTGCGGCCTTCGCGCCGATGCGGATTTCGGCGAAGTTGGTCCCAAGGATCTCCTCGGTCTCGCCGAGGTCGTCGCTGTGGAGCAGGAAGGTGCCTACCATTTCTCCCCGCTCAGCTCACGCCCTTGCATCCCATAAGTATGGTATTCCCCGTCGGTCCGTACCGTTCACCGAATTCCGTCGATTGCGGCGACGAGCGCCACAAAGCCTCGTCTCTTGACTTGCCTACCTACTAGTAGGTAGCGTCACGCTCATGGGCAACGCCGCCGCAACTTCTGACGACATCATCAGTTGCGCTCGCTCATTGATAATCTCCGGGGGGTACAACGGCTTTAGTTACGCCGACATTGCCGACGTCGTCGGAATTCGCAAGGCAAGCATTCATCACCATTTTCCTACCAAAGTCGATCTGGTCCGCACTCTCGTGGAGCGGTATCGCGAAGAGGTCGATGCGGGGATCGCAGAATTCGAACGACGCTTTCCCGATCCGATGGATCAAATCCGCGCCTACATCGGCTATTGGGAGGGTTGCATCGGCGACGCAACCACCACCTTTTGCGTTTGCGCCTTACTTGCAAGCGAAATTCCCCTGCTCCCAGAGGAAATCGTTCGGGAGCTGAGGGCTCATTTCCACACGCTGTCGGCGTGGCTGACGTCCCTGCTCGAGCGAGGCGCAGATCAGGGCAATATCGTTCTGAGTGGCACCGCACGGTCCGAGGCCGAGACCGTTGTGGCGACCGTGCACGGCGCCATGCTGTCGGCTCGGGCGTACGGCGACGCCAAGGTCTTCGGGGTTATCACGCAGGCCTTGATCGAAAGGCTTGCGGCCCGCCAGTAGTCACGGCGGGATAAAAACATTCGAGTCACATAAATATCTACCATCTAGTAGGTAGGTTGCTGAACAAACGCGTCACCACGAGCAACGCGCCGTGACACTTCGGTCACTCGCGTCTTTCCTCTAATTGGAAAACAGGAGAAGGAAATGACAGAGAAGGTCCTTACGAAGCCAAGCTCTTCCGAGGGAAACAAGTGGCTGAAATCCTATTACTTCACGCGAGCCGCAGTTTCACTCGTCTGGGTAGCTGCCGCATTCACGGTGGCACCCAGCATGACCGCCCTCGTCGGCGGTCTCCTTCTGATCTATCCGGCCTGGGACGCCGCTGCCAACATCGCGGACGCACAGCGCAACGGAGGAATGAAGCGCAACCCGACTCAGGCTCTCAACACCGTCGTCAGCGGGCTGACGACGGCGGCCGTAGCCATCGCACTCGGGATGAGCATGAACGCGGTGCTCGGCGTGTTCGGGGTGTGGGCGGCGCTGGCAGGTCTCTTTCAGCTCGCGACGGGCATTCGCCGTTGGAAGAGCTACGGCGCGCAGTGGCCGATGATCCTCAGCGGTGCCCAGTCGGCATTCGCGGGCGTCATGTTCCTCAAGGAGGCAAACGCGCCCGAGGTCCCGGGCATTGCCGCCATCGCTCCCTATGCCGCATTCGGCGCCTTCTACTTCCTCGTCTCGGCCCTGTGGCTGACCGTCTCAGACGTGCGACGCCGGCGGCGGTCCGTCGAGCCGAGCAGCTGAAGTCAGATTCTCGACGCAGTGCTGCAGTCGACGTGCCGACCCGCGCCGGTGAGGGTGATCATCAAGCGGTCCCGGGCCGGACGGGTTCGGCACGCGGCAAACAGCCTTACTGCCAGCTTTCAGCACACTCGAGGAATTCGCGGCGCACCTCGTCGATGGGACGGTGAAAGTCCCCCACGGCCGCTGGCGGCTCGGTATGCACCACGAAAGCTTCGACGGCCATGCTCATGAAGCCACCGAGAACGGCGAAGAACGGACCGAGGACGAAATCGGCCCGCGGATCAGCGCCGGTCGGCGTTGCACGCGACGACACTACGGCCACTCGCTTCCCTTGCAATGGGGCGATTCCCTCCTCCGGAGGTGAAGTGGCACCCAGGACGTGAACGTAGTCGACCCATGCCTTGAGGGTCGAGGGCATCGAGAAGTTGTACATGGGTGCGCCGATCACGATCCCGGCAGCGCCGGAGAGTTCTCCGATCAACTCATCCTGGAGACGAGTTGCCTCGGACGTCGGGCCGATGCCGTCCTCGGGTCGCCGTGGTGCGGTGAAGTGCAAGGTGTTGGTGGGCAGGTGCGGCAGCGGACTACTGTGCAGGTCTCGGCGCCGGATCTCACGCTCGGAACCTCCAGCGATCCAACGTTGCGCGAACTCGGCGGTCAGCCGACGCGAGACCGAGGAGCGGAGATTGGCAGAGGAATCGGCAAGCAGTGCGCCGGCTCAAAGCAACTCGTGTCCGGCAAGGAATACGAGATCGCGAACATCGTCGCTGCGCTCAAGCGCGGTTACGCAGTCGTGATCACGGACTACGACGGATACACGCTGGGCGGCAAGCCCACCTACTCGGTTGCTGGAAACGCTGGCCGCGCAGTGCTGGACATCGTCCGCGCCGCCGATGACATCCCGCTGGTCGGGATCAGCGCGAGCAACAAGACCGCGATCTGGGGCTACTCAATCGGCGGTCAGGCTGCTGCATCGGCGGGCGAACTCGAGAGCAGCTACGCCGCTGAACTCAACATCGTCGCCGTCGCCGCCGGTGGAGTTCCCGCCGACCTTCGAGCAACCGCGCAGAATCT
>NZ_JBOGDD010000526.1:0-2107 GCF_050701675.1 Mycobacterium sp.
CACCACGACGAAGCGATCGCGGTGCCCACGCGGCGGTCATGACCCTCTCGGCACCTCGAGGTGGCTGGCCAGCAGTCCGATGGTGACGATCGGCACCGACTCGCGTTCACCGAGGTCGAGCAGCGCAGGCAGCCGCAACATCTCGCCGTCGCCGCCGACCACTTCACAAAGGGCGGCGACCGGGCGCAGACCCGCGAGCGCGACGAGGGCGACCGCAGCCTCGACGTGTCCGGCACGTTCGGCCAGGCCGCCGGTGGCGGCCCGGATCGGCAGGAGGTGACCGGGACGGGTCAGCCGCTCGGGCGCCGAGGACGGGTCGGCGAGAACCCGAAGGGTGTGTGCGCGGTCGCGCGCACTGATCCCGGTGCCCGGACCGTCGGCCGCGTCGACCGTGACGGTGTACGCAGTTCCCCGTTGGTTCTCGCCCACCTTCACCATCAGTGGCAGATCGAGACGGTCCGCCAGCTCATTCGTGATCGGCGCGGTCAAGAAGCCCGACGAGTTGCGCACCGCCCACGTGACCCAGCGAACCGACGCGAGTTCGGCGGCGAGCACGATGGCGCCGGTGCTCTCCAGGTCGTCGTCGGCCACGACGATCACCGGCTCACCACGGCGAAGGGCCGTGAGGGCTTGCGTGATCGTCGAGAATTCCCGAGTGGAAGAGCCGCCACTCCGCGGTGATGCGTCGCCCACGCCTGACCTCCAGTCGAACCTTGACCGTACCCGTCCCGCGACTCGGAGTCGGGGCGCAGTTCGCGGGTCGACGCGGTCTGCGGCGGAATTCGACGAGGCGGGTGAGATAATCGGCCCATGAGCGATACAGAGGGACGGATCGGCTTCGTCCAGGCTACCTGGCATCGGAATATCGTCGATCGTGCCCGAGATGGGTTTACCTCGAAGGTGACCGAATTGGGTTACTCGCCGAGCGTGTTGGACTTCTTCGAGGTCCCCGGTGCCTTTGAAATCCCGCTGACTGCAAAGCGACTAGCCCTCTCGGGTCGTTACGCGGCGGTCGTCGCGGCGGCTCTCGTCGTTGACGGCGGGATCTATCGCCACGAATTCGTGGCCACTGCGGTCATCGACGGATTGATGCGGGTTCAACTCGACACCGACGTGCCGGTGTTCTCCGTGGTGCTGACGCCGCATCACTTCCACGAGCACGACGAGCACATCGGCTACTTCAGCGAGCATCTTGCGAAGAAGGGCGCAGAGGCGGCCGAGGCGTGCGCCGCCACGCTCGCCTCCCTGAAGGCGCTGCCGATCGGCTGATTCACCCCGACCGGACCGCGGCGGGTGAGTCACGGGGACGGTAGGTCGAGGTGGCTGCCCGGTCCGGTCGTGGTGTTCGCGCGCGGTGTCCGGGTCGAGCGAAAGCGCGAACTGGTCGGCCCAGCGAAACTCGAAGCGCGCCTTGGCCAGAGCGTCGTCGCGCAACTGCGCCCTTGGGTGGCCCTTGGCCAGGTCCGCGGCGTGGGCGGCGATCTTGTAGGCGATCACGCCGTCCTTGACGTCCTGGCGGCCGGGCGGGCCCAGGTGCTCCTTCGGTGTGACACAACGGAGCATCGCGGTACCGGCCTGGGCGATGATCGCGGCGCCGATCGCCGAGCTGATGTGGTCGTGGGCCGGCGCGATGTCGGTGGTGAGCGGGCCAACCGTGTAGAACGGTGCGCCGTGACACAGCTGGTTCTGGAGGCGCACGAGCTCGGCGATCTTGTGCATGGGGACGTGCCCGGAGCCCTCGATCATCACCTGTACGCCATGGACTCTGGCGATCTTGGTGAGCTCGGCGAGCGTGCGCAGCTCGGCGAACTGCGCACCGTCGTTGGCGTCGGCGATCGACCCGGGTCGCAGCCCGTCGCCCAGTGACAGGGTCACGTCGTAGCGAGCGAGGATCTCGCAGAGTTGGTCGAAGTGGGTATGGAGAAGGGACTCGATCTGGTGGGCCACGCACCAGGCCGCCATGATGGCGCCCCCGCGGCTGACGATGCCGGTGACCCGACCCGCGGTCAGCGGGAGGTGGCTCAGCCGCAATCCGGCGTGCACGGTCATGTAGTCCACGCCCTGCTCGGCCTGCTCGATGACGGTGTCGCGGTAGACCTCCCAGGTC
>NZ_JBOGDD010000527.1:0-12029 GCF_050701675.1 Mycobacterium sp.
CTTCGGTGATGCGCTCCCGTTCCTTGCCAAGGTTCTCGCCGCGGACGAACCGCTGTCGCTGCAGGCACATCCGAGCGCGACCCAGGCGATGGAGGGCTTCGCGCGCGAGGATCGACAGCAGATTCCCATCTCGGCCTCGACCCGCAATTACCGCGACCGGAGTCACAAGCCCGAGCTGATCGTCGCGCTCACCCCCTTCGAGGCGCTGACGGGCTTCCGTCCCGTCGTGCGCACCATCGAGTTCCTGCGCGCGATGTCGGTGCCTCGCCTGGATCCGTTCGTCAATCTGCTGTCGGGCCAGGCGGACGCCGACGGCCTCCGGGCGCTCTTCACCACCTGGATCACTGCGCCTCAGGCTGATCTCGACGTGCTGGTGCCAGCGGTGCTCGACGGTGCCGTCAACTACCTGCGCTCTGGGTCGACGACGTTCGCCACCGAGGCCAAGACGACACTTCAGCTCGGCGAGCTCTATCCCGGCGATGCCGGCGTACTGGCCTCGATGCTGCTCAATCGGATCAGTTTGAAGCCGGGTGAGGGCCTCTACCTGTCGGCGGGGAACCTGCACTCCTATCTCCACGGAATGGGCTTCGAGGTGATGGCCAACTCCGACAACGTGTTGCGCGGTGGGCTGACTCCCAAACACGTCGACGTTCCCGAGCTGTTGCGGGTTCTCGACTTCACGCCAACCGAAGAGTCTGCGCTGCGTCCCGTGGTCGTCACCGACGGCATCGAACTCGCCTACGAGACACCGGCACCCGAATTCGCGGTGTCCGTGCTGCATCTCGGGGCCGGTGAACTCGGCCACCAGATCGATGCGCCCGCCAGACACGACGGACCACAGGTGCTGCTGTGCACCGAGGGGTCCGTTCAAGTCCACGCCAAGGCGAGCGTGCTGACGCTCGACCGGGGTGCATCGGCGTGGGTGGCCGCCGATGACGGCCCCATTCGCCTCGTCGCGGACCGGCCGACCACGTTGTTCCGCGCCACGGTTGGCATCTGACGGAGGGGTTCGATCATGTCGGCGTCCGGTAGTAAGCGGGCGATCGTCGCGGCCCTGCTGGCGAACGCCGGCATCGCGGTCGCGAAGTTCGTGGGCTTCTTGATCACGGGTAGCTCGTCGATGCTCGCGGAGGCGGTGCACTCGGTGGCCGACACGTCGAACCAGGGGCTGTTGTTGTGGGGACAGCGGCAGGCCGCCAAGTTGCCCGACGCGCTGCACCAGTTCGGATACGGACGCAGTCGCTACTTCTACTCGTTCGTGGTGGCGCTGGTGTTGTTCACGCTCGGCGCGGCGTTCGCGCTCTACGAGGGTTACGAGAAGGTGATCCACCCGCACGAGCTGACCTCGCCCCTGGTCGCAGTGGTCATCCTGCTGGTGGCAATCTGTTTGGAGGGGTACAGCTTTCGGACCGCAGTCGCCGAGTCGAGGCCACTCAAGGGTCCCGGCGGATGGTGGCGGTTCATCCGCACGTCGCGCAATCCGGAGCTTCCGGTCGTGCTGCTCGAGGACACGGGCGCACTCATCGGTCTCGTGCTCGCGCTCGCTGGCGTCGGCTTGACCGTGCTCACCGGAAACCCGATCTGGGACGGTATCGGCACCCTCTGCATCGGCGCGCTCCTCGCGGTGATCGCCGTCATCCTGATGGTCGAGATGCACAGCGCCCTCATCGGCGAGGGCGCTACGGCGCAGGAGGGCGACGCCATCCGTGCCGCTCTCGAGCAGACCGACAACGTCGATCGCCTGATCCATCTCAGGACGCTCTACATCGGTCCCGACGAGATGTTGGTCGGAGCCAAGATCGCGCTCGCCCCGAAAACCGAACTGGCCACCGTGGCGTCGACCATCGATGCCGCCGAGGCGGCCGTCCGTGCCGCGGTGCCCGCGGTCACGGTCATTTATCTGGAACCGGATCTCGATCGCGCGCTGACCGCCTAGAAGTCAGCTTCTCGGCCAGCATCAGGCCCATGTTGTGCCGGATCGTCCGGCCGACGAGCCGCGCCGACGGGATCATGTAGAGGCTGTCGAGCAAGCTGAAGCGCCGCAGGAACCATTCGGCGAGAACGGGATCGGTCTCCGCGGCGCCGAGCAACTGGTCGAACAGGCCGCCGACCGGTTTGAACCACCAGGGGGCATCGCCGGTGGCGTTGTGGAGTGCGAGATCGCCAATGGCAGTCATCGTCCAAACTGGCCACGTGGTCTTGACCGTGGCGCGGGACAGTCTCCCCGCAATGTCGGGGTCACCGGATTCCAGGACCCTGCGCAGGTTGCCGGCCTGGATGGACGTCATCGTCATGCCCTGCCCGAAGGTCGGGTTGAAGCTGACGACGGCGTCGCCGAAGGGAACGATGCCCGTCGGGAAGCGATCCATCTTGTCGTAGCGGCGCCACCTGCTCGTCGGGTACTCGTGGAAGGCCATCTCGCCGAGTGGCGCACCCGCGCGCAGGGCGGTGCTGACGTGGATGGGCAGGACCTGATCGGCCAGGTCGCAGATCTCGGCGAAGTTCTGCGGCGGCTGGACCCTTCCCGTCCCGAAGGTCGTCACTCCCCAGTTGCCGTCCTCGTACAAGAGCATGCCGAGCCCGAGCGGCTTCTCCCGAGATGCCCCGGCGACGACGACCTTCTCCATGATCAGGCCGTCGGGAATGTGCACTTGGTGGGTGGCGTAGCCGATGCCGACGTCGACGGTGTCCTCGGCGGGCCGTCCGAAGCCCCACTTCTCCAGCCAGGTGGGCAGGCGCGTGCCCCGACCGGTGGCGTCCACGACCAGGTCGGCCTCCACCGCGGTGGATTCGTCACCCGTTTCGAGGAGCACCCCCGTGACGCGTTCCTCGGCGGGTTCGTACTGCGGCTCGGCAATACCGCGGCGAACCAGCTCGACGTTCGGGATCGCCAGTGCGCGTCGCCTGATCTGCCACTCGAGGTGTGAGCGGCTCGGCACGTATGCGGTGAACTCGTCGTGCAACGTGGTCTGAGTACCCAGCAGGTGGCCGGCCGCTCCGAACGAGATGCAGTCGGGACGGTTCTCCAGAATCGGGACGCCGTGGGAGACCATGTCGTCGAGGATGCCGGGGAACAGGCCCTCGAACTCGGCAGCGCCGCGCGCCATCAGCAGATGCACGTGCTTGCCCTGCGGAACCGCCGTGCGATTGGCGGGCAGGTCGGGCAGGTCGTCGCGCTCGAAGACCGTGACCCCGTCGAAGTGATCCGACAGCACCCTGGCCGCGGACATGCCGGCGATGCTTGCTCCGACGACGATTGCGTTCCGCCCCACCATTTCGACGGTACTGCGCGGAGGCCTCGATTTGGCCGTGTTTACAAAACATGTGCTTCTGTCTAGACAGACGACAAATGTATCCGTACAGTCAAGTCAAAGCGGTGATGGCAATCACGAGAAGGGTGGACGTCGTGGCAATGAAGCTCTCGAATGTCGAAGAGGGTTCAGGAGGGACCGCCGAGATCTGGCGGGACAAGAAGCGCTACCTCTGGCTGATGGGCCTCATCGTGCCCACCGCGGTGTTCGTGATGCTGCCGATCGTGTGGGTGCTCAACCACCTCGGCTGGCACGTTGCCGCGCAGGTGCCCTTCTGGATCGGCCCGATCCTGGTGTACGTCGTTTTGCCACTGTTGGACTGGCGGTACGGCCCCGACGGGCAGAACCCGCCCGACGAACTCGTCGACCGGCTGGAGAAGGACAAGTACTACCGGTACTGCACGTATGCGTTCATTCCGTTCCAGTACGCCACCGTGGTGCTGGGCGCCTACCTGTTCACCGCCTCTGACCTGGGCTGGCTCGGGTTCGACGGGTCGCTGTCCTGGCCGGCGAAGATCGGCCTTGCGCTCTCAGTGGGCATGATGGGCGGCGTCGGCATCAACACCGCACACGAGCTGGGGCACAAGAAGGACTCGCTGGAGCGCTGGTTGAGCAAGATCACGTTGGCCCAGACCTGCTACGGCCACTTCTACATCGAACACAACCGCGGCCACCACGTCCGGGTGGCCACCCCAGAGGATCCGGCGTCGGCACGCTTCGGCGAGACGTTCTGGGAGTTCCTGCCGCGCAGCGTGTGGGGCAGCCTGAAGTCGTCGTGGGAATTGGAGGCGCAGCGGTTGCGCAGGCTCGACAAGAGCCCCTGGCACTGGTCCAACGACGTGCTCAACGCATGGGTGATGTCGGTGGCGCTGTACGGCGCGCTGATCGCCATCTTCGGGCTCGCGCTGATTCCCTACGTGCTCATCTCGGCGGTGTTCGGGTTCACGCTGCTCGAGACCGTCAACTATCTCGAGCACTACGGACTGCTCCGGCAGAAGACCGCCAGCGGCCGCTACGAGCGGTGCACACCCGAACACAGTTGGAATTCCGATCATTTGGTGACCAACCTGTTCCTGTACCACCTGCAGCGACACAGTGACCACCACGCGAATCCGACCCGGCGTTACCAGACGCTGCGCAGCATGGCGGGTGCGCCCAGTCTGCCCAGCGGGTACGCGTCGATGATCGGGCTCACCTACTTTCCACCGCTGTGGCGCAAGGTGATGGACCACCGCGTCATGGCTCACTACGGCGGTGACATCAGCCGGGTGAACGTCCACCCGCGCGTACGCGACAAGGTGCTCGCGAAGTACGGCACGGAGGTGGCGCAGTGAGCGCTTACCGCTGCCCGGGCTGCGATTACGTGTACGACGAAGCGAAAGGTGCTCCGCGCGAGGGGTTTCCGGAAGGCACCCCGTGGCACCAGGTACCCGATGACTGGTGCTGCCCCGACTGCGCGGTACGCGAGAAGGTCGATTTCGAGTTGATGGGAGTGAACCAATGAGTGCAGATGCCTACAAGCTGTTCGTTTGCGTGCAGTGCGGATTCGAATACGACGAGGAGAAGGGCTGGCCGGAGGACGGCATCGCACCCGGCACTCGCTGGGATGACATCCCCGAGGATTGGAGCTGCCCCGACTGCGGCGCGGCGAAGGCGGACTTCGAGATGGTCGAGGTCGCCCGTCCGTGACGGCTAGTCTCGC
The DNA here is from genome assembly GCF_050701675.1 of Mycobacterium sp. Taxonomy (GTDB): domain Bacteria; phylum Actinomycetota; class Actinomycetes; order Mycobacteriales; family Mycobacteriaceae; genus Mycobacterium. Next base: position 5,014 of record NZ_JBOGDD010000527.1, read on the forward strand.
GCATATGAGTAGTCCGTCAGACCGGCGTACGGCGCAGCGCGTGCCGTACGCCGAGGCGTCGCGGGTGCTGCTGCGCGGTTCGATCCTCGACGGCATGCGAGACATGTTGCTGATCCGCGACTGGTCGTCGATCACGCTGTCCGACGTCGCCAAGGCGGCCGGTATCAGTCGCCAGACGATCTACAACGAGTTCGGGTCGCGACAGGGCCTCGCCGAGGGTTACGCGCTGCGGCTGGCCGACCGGCTGGTGGACGCGGTCGACGACGCGATCGAGGGAAACGTCGGCAACGTCTACGGGGCCTTCCTCGAGGGCTTTCGGGCCTTCTTCGCGGAGTCGGCTTCCGATCCGCTCGTCATCTCGCTGCTGACCGGCGCCGCCAAGCCCGATCTGTTGCAGATCATCACGACCGACAGTGCGCCGATCATCACCCGGAGCTCGGCGCGGCTCACCTCGACGTTCATGCACAGCTGGGTCCGCGCGAGCGAAGAGGACGCGGGAGTGCTGGCCAGGGCCATCGTCCGGCTGGCGATGAGCTACGTGTCGATGCCGCCCGAAGCCGATCACGACGTCGCCAGGGACCTAGCCCGTTTGATGACCCCGTTCGCCGAGCGCTACGGTGTCATGGATACCCCTTAGCTGTCAGAGCGCCGTAGCGCCTGTCCCGCGAGTCCGCAGGCTTATGGGTGTCGGCATGGGTGTCGCCGCACGCAACCCTGTGCACTCACGGGCAAAAACATTACGAATGAATAGGGGCTCTACATGACTGAGCTGAAGGCCGATGTCCGCAATGGCATCGACTACAAGGTGGCCGACTTGGGCCTGGCCGAGTTCGGCCGCAAGGAGATCCGGCTGGCCGAGCACGAGATGCCCGGCTTGATGACCCTGCGCCGCGAATACGCCGACGTGCTGCCGCTCAAGGGCGCCCGGGTGTCCGGCTCGCTGCACATGACCGTGCAGACCGCCGTCCTGATCGAGACGCTCGTCGCGCTCGGCGCCGAAGTGCGCTGGGCGTCGTGCAACATCTTCTCGACGCAGGACCACGCAGCCGCCGCGACCGTCGTCGGCCCGCACGGCACGGTCGAGGAGCCCAAGGGCGTTCCGGTGTTCGCGTGGAAGGGCGAGAGCCTCGAGGACTACTGGTGGGCAGCCGAGCAGATGCTGACCTGGCCGGGCGAGCCTGCCAACATGATCCTCGACGACGGCGGTGACGCCACCATGCTGGTGCTGCGTGGCGCCCAGTTCGAGAAGGCAGGCGTCGTGCCCCCCACGGAGGACGACGCCTCCGACGAGTACAAGGTGTTCCTCGCGCTGATCCGCAAGCGCTTCGAGACCGACAAGACCAAGTGGGGCAAGATCGCCGAGTCCGTCCAGGGCGTCACCGAGGAGACCACCACCGGTGTTTTGCGGCTGTACCAGTTCGCCGCCGCCGGTGAGCTGTTGTTCCCGGCCATCAACGTCAACGACTCGGTCACCAAGAGCAAGTTCGACAACAAGTACGGCACCCGGCACTCGCTGATCGACGGCATCAACCGCGGCACCGACGTCCTGATCGGCGGCAAGGCCGCTCTGGTCTGCGGTTACGGCGACGTCGGCAAGGGCTGCGCCGAGGCGCTCAAGGCCCAGGGCGCCCGCGTGGCGGTCACTGAGATCGATCCGATCAATGCGCTGCAGGCGCTGATGGACGGCTTCGAGGTCAAGACCGTCGCCGAGGCCATCGGCTGGGCGGACATCGTCATCACCGCGACCGGCAACCAGGGCATCATCACCCTCGAGCACATGAAGGCGATGAAGCACCAGGCCATCCTCGGCAACATCGGGCACTTCGACGACGAGATCGAGATGGCCCGGCTCGAGCGCGATCCCGAGGTGATCCGGATCAACATCAAGCCGCAGGTCGACGAGTTCACGTTCAAGGACGGCCACTCGATCATCGTGCTGTCCGAAGGTCGCCTGCTGAACCTGGGCAACGCCACCGGACACCCGTCGTTCGTGATGAGCAACAGCTTCTCGAACCAGGTCATCGCGCAGATCGAACTGTGGACCAAGAACGACGAGTACGACAACGAGGTCTACCGCCTGGCCAAGCACCTCGACGAGAAGGTCGCCAAGATCCACGTCGAGGCGCTCGGTGGCTCGCTCACCAGGTTGACCAAGGAGCAGGCCGAGTACATCAACGTCGACGTCGACGGCCCGTACAAGCCCGAGCACTACCGCTACTGACGCAGTAAGGCACGCGAAAGTCCCTGGCGCACTTGGTGTGCCAGGGACTTTCTGTTGTCGGGCCGGATCCGGGCCACACCGTTTGGCGGTGGCGCTGCTGGGTGCACGAGCGAAGTGCTTAGAACTTTCGGCTGGCGAAGTACCACGTTCCCGATGAGAGCGCCGACAAGCTGGTGATCTCGGCTCCTGACGACTGGCATCGTTGAAACCAGCAAGCCCGCTGCGGGAAAACGCGTTTCGCGAACATCGAGGCCCGTCTTCGATACGCCCACGATCGACGAACCGCTCTGTTACGGTCCGCGTCGTGGGTCAGGTCTGGGGGTTTCTCGTTTCGCTGCTGCTGATCGGATGCCTGGGAGTCGCCCCTCCGGTGCATGCGCAGCCGCAGGATCCCACCATCGACAATCGCGACCCGAAGTACAACGAAGACGAGTACACCGCGTTCTACACACCGCCCGACCCGCTACCACCGGGTCAGCCCGGTGATCTGATCCGCACCGAACCGTCGCGCCTCGTGCTCGAGCCATCCGGCCAACTCGGTGCCATCATCGCCACGGGTACGCGAATCATGTACCGCAGCACCGACGCTCGCGGCAATCCGATGGCAGTCACGGGAACCTACTTCGAACCCGACAACGATTGGCCCGGCCAGGGCCCGCGGCCGCTGATCGTGTACGGCCCCGGCACCCAGGGACAGGGTGACCAGTGCGCGCCGTCGCGGCAGTTCAACCAGGGCATTCACTTCTCGCCGTACTTGGACATCGCCTTCAACTACGAGGAGTTGTTCGTCGCGACGATGGTTGCGCGCGGGTTCGCGATCGTCATGACCGATTATCAGGGGTTGGGTACCCCGGGCTTGCATACCTACGTCAACAGGGTCGCCGAGGGCAACGCGATGATCGACGCGGGGCGGGCCGCGATGCGCCTTCCCGACACGTCATTGGATCCGCATGGGCCACTTGCCTTCTGGGGTTACTCCCAAGGTGGGGGCGCCGCAGCGTCTGCAGCGGAACTGGCGTCGTCCTACGCCCCGGAACTCCACGTGGTCGGTTCGTATGCCGGCGCGCCACCCGCCGATCTGAAGGAGTTGTTTCCGTACGCCGACGGCAGCGCGCTCGTCGGCGTGGTGGGGTATGCGCTGAACTCGGTCATCACGAGTTACCCGGAGTTCGCGGACGTCATCCGCTCGAAGCTCACCCCTCGCGGGGAAGACCTGCTGTACAAGGTGGCCGACCAGTGCATCGCGGAGACGGTCGCGAAGTTCATGTTCCGGCATCTGCAACCGTACTTCGTCGAGGACATCGACAAACTCGTCAACGAGGAGCCCTTCAGCTCCCTGTTCGACATGCAGCGGATCGGCAGGTACAAACCGAACGCGCCGGTGCTGATCAACAGCAACCGCTACGACCCGTTGGTGCCGTGGACGGCGGCCAATCAGCTTGGCCGCGACTGGTGTTCGCAAGGAGCCGACGTCGAGTTCCGCACCAACGAGGAGCCGCCATTCCTGAACAAGCTGGTGGTCAACCACGCGTTGCCCATGCTGGTCGACGGTGAGGCGGCGATGCAGTGGATCGCCGACCGATTCAACGGGGTGCCCACGACGCCGAACTGCGGGCAGTTCTAGCACCGACCGAATCGGCGGCCGATACCCTCGCTACGCTCGCCGGGTGCTGATCGCGATCGAGGGAGTCGACGGTGCGGGCAAGCGCACCTTGACCGAAGGCCTGCGTGCGACGTTTGAAGCGGACGGCAGGTCCGTCGCGCAGCTGGCCTTCCCGCGCTACAAGCAGTCAGTGCATGCCGACCTCGCCGCCGAGGCGCTGCACGGTGGCCACGGCGACCTGTCCACGTCGGTGTACGCGATGGCCGCGCTGTTCGCGTTGGATCGCTCCGATGCGAAGCCCGAGATCCAACGACTGAGCGCCGAACACGACGTCGTCATCCTCGACCGCTACGTCGCATCCAACGCCGCCTACAGCGCGGCCCGACTGCACCAGAACGTCGACGGCGACGTGGTCGCCTGGGTCGCGGAGCTCGAGTTCGGCCGGTTCGGCATGCCGGCCCCCGACTGGCAGGTGCTGCTCGCGGTACCGACCGAGTTGGCGGCCGAGCGGGCCCGACGACGCGAGGTAGCCGAGGCCGACCGCGCCAGGGACGCGTACGAACGCGACGACGGACTTCAGCGCCGCACCGGGGCGGCCTACGCAGCCCTCGCCGCCGCGGATTGGTACGGCCGGTGGGCCGTCGCAGGCCCCGACGTCGTGGTGCGTGACCTCGCTGAGTCGCTGACAGGCTGATCTGCAGGCAAAACGCCCGGTGTGGTAACCCGGCTTTATCGCGAATGGGTGTCACGATGGACACCATGAGGCAAAGGATTCTGGTCGTCGATGACGATCCGTCGCTCGCCGAGATGCTGACGATCGTCCTACGGGGCGAGGGCTTCGACACCGCGGTCATCGGTGACGGTAGCCAGGCGCTCACCGCAGTGCGTGAATTGCGGCCCGATCTGGTGCTGCTCGACCTCATGTTGCCAGGGATGAACGGCATCGACGTGTGCCGGGTGCTGCGCGCCGACTCGGGCGTCCCGATCGTCATGCTGACGGCCAGGACCGACACCGTCGACGTGGTCCTCGGGCTGGAGTCCGGTGCCGATGACTACGTGATGAAGCCCTTCAAGCAGAAGGAGCTCGTCGCGCGGGTCCGGGCCCGGCTGCGGCGCAATGACGACGGTCCCGCCGAGATGCTGTCGATCGCCGACGTCGAGATCGACGTGCCGGCCCACAAGGTCACCCGCGGGGGTGAGCAGATTTCTCTGACGCCGCTGGAGTTCGACCTGCTGGTGGCGCTGGCACGCAAACCGCGGCAGGTGTTTACTCGGGATGTGCTGCTTGAACAGGTGTGGGGTTACCGACACCCCGCCGACACCCGTCTGGTGAATGTGCACGTCCAGCGGCTACGGGCCAAAGTCGAGACTGATCCGGAGAACCCGCAGGTGGTGCTCACCGTTCGAGGAGTGGGGTACAAGGCCGGACCTCCGTGATCTGGGGGTCCCGTCGGCGTATTCGCAGCCGCTCGGCGCCCATGCTCCGTGGCCTGGGCACTCTGGGCCGCGCCCTCAGCTTCGCGTGGCGCCGCTCACTGCAGCTCCGTGTCGTCACCCTCACACTCGGGCTGTCGCTGGCGGTCATCCTCGTCCTCGGTTTCGTGCTGACGAGTCAGATCACCGACCGCATCCTCGAGGTGAAGGTCCGCGCGGCCACCGAGGAGATCGAGCGCGCGCGGACCACCGTCAGCGGCATCGTCGGGGGCGAGGAGACGCGATCTCTGGACAGCAGCCTGCAGCTGGCCCGCAACACGCTGGTGGATCGCAAGGTGGATTCGGGATCCGGGCTCTCCGGTGCGTTCGACGCAGTGTTGGTCGTGCCGGGCGACGGGCCTCGCCCAGCCACCGCGGCAGGCCCCGTGGACCAGGTCCCAGGGGCCCTGCGGGACTTCGTGAAGGCAGGGCAGGTCAGCTATCAGTACGCGACCGTGCACACCGACGGCTTCGCGGGTCCGGCCCTGATCGTCGGCAGCCCGACGACGTCACCGGTGACGAATCTCGAGCTTTATCTGATCTTTCCGCTGAACAACGAGGAGAGCACCATCGCGCTCGTGCGCGGCACGATGGCCACCGGCGGCGTGGTCCTCCTCGGTCTGCTCGCCGCGATCGCTCTGCTGGTGGCCCGGCAGATCGTGCTGCCGGTGCGTTCCGCGTCGCGGATTGCCGAACGGTTCGCCGAGGGGCATCTGACCGAGCGGATGCCGGTGCGTGGCGAGGATGACATGGCGCGGCTCGCGGTGTCGTTCAACGACATGGCGGAGAGTCTCTCGCGGCAGATCACCCAACTCGAGGAATTCGGAAACCTGCAGCGCCGCTTCACCTCTGACGTCAGCCACGAGCTGCGCACGCCGCTCACGACGGTGCGCATGGCCGCTGACCTGATCTATGACCACAGCGAGGATCTGGAGCCCGCGCTGCAACGCGCGACGGAGTTGATGGTCAACGAGCTCGACCGCTTCGAGACGCTGCTCAGCGATCTGCTCGAGATCTCGCGCCACGACGCGGGTGTCGCCGAGCTGTCGGTCGAGTCAGAGGACCTGCGCCTGACGGTGGAGAGCGCACTCGAGAACGTGGGGCACCTGGCCAAGGACGCCTCCGTCGACCTCATCGTGGACATGCCCGCCGACGCCGTGATCGCAGAGGTCGACGCCCGGCGGGTGGAGCGCATCCTGCGCAATCTCATCGCCAATGCCATCGACCACGCCGAGCGCAAACCGGTGCGGATCCGCATGGCCGCCGACGAGGACACCGTCGCGGTCACGGTGCGCGACTACGGCATCGGGTTGCGTCCAGGCGAGGAGAAGCTGGTGTTCAGCCGGTTCTGGCGCTCCGACCCGTCGCGCGTGCGCCGCTCCGGTGGCACCGGGCTGGGGCTCGCGATCTCGATCGAGGACGCCCGGCTGCACCAGGGCCGGCTCGAGGCGTGGGGTGAGCCGGGCAAGGGAGCTTGTTTCCGGTTGACCCTTCCGCTGGTGCGTGGCCACAAGGTGACGGCGAGTCCGTTGCCGCTCAAACCCATTGGACCTGACAGCCCACCGCGCGAGCCGGCTCGCGAGCGGGAACCCGCGGGGGAGCGCACGTGAGGGGTGTGCGGTGGGCGGTCTGTCTGCTGGCACTGACGGTCGTGCTCGGCGGGTGCGCGGGGGTGCCGAGCTCCTCGGCGCCGCAGGCGCTCGGCACCATGGACCGGGC
>NZ_JBOGDD010000528.1:0-4711 GCF_050701675.1 Mycobacterium sp.
GAGTACTGCTTCACGCGGCGAAGCAGCGACTCCGGGACGGCGTCGAGCAGTTCGAGTGCCGAGAACTCATTGTCGGCCACTCCTAAAAGGTACGCCCGATTTCTGGCGGATTCCTCCAACTGTGCAGTTATGCGCTCCCGGTGTCGGCGAAGGACACGCCTGCGGCCGTGACGTCGTCGATCTGGTACTGCTTGGCCGCCGCGATGGCCACCGAGGGATCGATCTCGCCGTCGCGTGCCAGGGCCTCCAGCACCGCGACCACGACGGACTCGGCGTCGGTGTTGAAGTACCGCCGTGCTGCCGGACGGGTGTCGGAGAAGCCGAACCCGTCGGTGCCGAGTGTGACGTAGGTGTTGGGCACCCACGGGCGGATCTGCTCGGGCACTGCCCGCATCCAATCCGAGACCGCGACGACGGGGCCCGCGGTGGATTCGAGCGCCTTGGTCACGTACGGGACGGCGGCGGGCCGCTCGGGGTGGCGCAGCAGTTCCTTCTCCACCGCGACGCCGTCGCGGTTGAGCTCGCCCCAACTGGTCACCGACCACACGTCCGCGGCGACGTCCCATTCCGCCGCCAGCAGGTCCGCTGCGCGCAGCGCCTCGGGCATCGCCACCCCCGAGGTCAGGATCTGGGCGACGCTGGTGCGCTTCTCCTTGGCCGCGCGGTAGCGGTAGATGCCGCGCAGGAGTCCTTCTGGGTCGAAGTTCTCGGGCTCGGCCGGCTGGACGTACGGCTCGTTGTAGATGGTGATGTAGAAGAAGACGTTCTCCGGGTCCTCGCCGTACATTCGCGCCAAGCCGCTCTCGACGATGTAGGCGATCTCGTAGGCGAACGCCGGGTCGTAGGCAACCACTGCGGGATTGGTCGACGCGAGCAGTACCGAGTGTCCGTCGGCGTGCTGCAGGCCCTCACCGGTCAGGGTGGTGCGTCCCGCGGTGGCGCCGAGGACGAAGCCGCGGGCCATCTGGTCGGCCGCCGCCCACAGGCCGTCACCGGTGCGCTGGAAGCCGAACATCGAATAGAAGATGTAGAGCGGAATCATCGGCTCGTTGTGCGTCGAGTACGACGTGCCCACGGCGGTGAACGACGCCGTCGAGCCGGCCTCGTTGATGCCCTCGTGCAGGATCTGCCCGATTTCGCTTTCCTTGTAGGCCAGCATCAATTCGGCGTCCACGGCCGTGTACAGCTGGCCGTTGCGGTTGTAAATCTTCAGGCTCGGGAACCACGAGTCCATGCCGAACGTGCGCGCCTCGTCGGGGATGATCGGGACGATCCGCTTGCCGATCTCCTTGTCCCGCAGCAACTCCTTGAACGTCCGCACGGTCGCCATGGTGGTGGCGACGGCCTGGTTGCCCGAACCCTTCTTGAGCGCCTTGTAGACGTCGCGGGCGGGGAGCTTGAGCACCTTGGCCTTGTTGCGTCGCTCGGGCAGGAAGCCGCCGAGCGTGCGGCGCCGGTCCAGCATGTACCGGATCTCCGGGGCGTCGGGCCCTGGGTGGTAGTACGGCGGCAGGTACGGGTTCTCCTCGAGCTGCTCGTCGCTGATCGGGATGCGCTGGGCGTCGCGGAAGTCCTTGAGGTCTTGGAGCGCGAGCTTCTTCATCTGGTGAGTGGCGTTGCGGCCCTCGAAGTGCTTGCCCAGCGTGTAGCCCTTGATGGTCTTGGCGAGGATGACCGTCGGCTGGCCCTTGTGCTCGGTGGCGGCCCGATAGGCGGCGTAGACCTTGCGGTAGTCGTGACCGCCGCGCTTGAGGTTCCAGATCTCGGCGTCGGTCATCGGCTCGACCAGTGCCTTGGTTCTGGGGTCGCGGCCGAAGAAGTGGTCGCGGACGTAGCCGCCGTCGTTGGCCTTGTAGGTCTGGTAGTCGCCGTCGGGCGTGGCGTTCATCAGGTTGACCAGGGCGCCGTCGCGGTCGGCGTGCAGCAACGCGTCCCATTCGCGACCCCACACCACCTTGATGACGTTCCAGCCTGCGCCGCGGAAGAACGACTCCAGCTCCTGGATGATCTTGCCGTTGCCGCGCACCGGGCCGTCGAGGCGCTGCAGGTTGCAGTTCACCACGAAGGTCAGGTTGTCCAGGCCTTCCAGGGCGGCGACGTGGAGAAGGCCGCGGCTCTCGGGTTCGTCCATCTCGCCATCGCCGAGGAACGCCCACACGTGCTGATCGGAGGTGTCCTTGAGGCCGCGGTCGTGCAGGTAGTGGTTGAACCGGGCCTGATAGATGGCGTTCATCGGGCCAATGCCCATGGACACCGTCGGGAATTCCCAGAAGTCGGGCATCAACCTCGGGTGCGGGTAGGACGGGATGCCGCCGCCGGGATGGCTGTGCTCCTGGCGGAACCCGTCGAGCTTGTCCGCGGTTAGCCGGCCCTCGAGGAACGCGCGGGCGTAGATGCCGGGCGAGGCGTGACCCTGGATGAAGACCTGGTCGCCGCCGCCGGTGTGCGCCTTGCCGCGGAAGAAGTGGTTGAAGCCGACCTCGTAGAGCGCCGCAGACGATGCGTAGGTCGAAATATGGCCGCCCACACCGACTCCCGGTCGCTGCGCACGGTGCACCATGATGGCGGCGTTCCACCGGATCCAGGCGCGGTAACGCCGTTCGACGTCCTCATCGCCCGGGAACCACGGCTCCAGTTCGGTCGGAATCGTGTTGACGTAGTCCGTCGACGTCAGCGCCGGAAGGGAGACGCGCTGTTCGCCAGAGCGCTCCAGCAGGCGCAGCATCAGGTACCGCGCGCGGGCGGGGCCCGAGCGTTCCAGCAGGGCGTCGAACGACTCGAGCCACTCGGTGGTCTCTTCGGGATCGATGTCGGGCAGATAGGAGGCGACGCCGTCGCGGATTACGCGCACCCTGTCGGGTTCGCTTGCGGCGCCAGAGTTTTGAGCCAGGTCTTGGCGCGCGAACTCGGTGGTCAACTGAAGCTCCTTGGTTGGAGTGATCTGGGGCTCGTGACCCCTTCAAACGTGACTTTCATCTTCATTTCAAGTCGTACTCATCGTGCCCCCATCGTGCCGCATGTGTTGCATCGGGGTTGGCCTAGTGAAATGAACCGGCGATGAATCGGGCCAGACGGTACGGTCTGAAGACTGTGACGACTGGGCGGCGGAAATTACGGCTGCGTGTCGTCGGCCTCGTCGTGGGCAGCCTCGCAGGCCTGGCGATGATTGTGGTCGGCTGCACGGGCGTCACGAAGGGCACCGCGACCTTCGACAAGGCCGACGCACCCGAATACCGGGCGTCCGTGGCGTCGAGTTCGGCCGCCCGCGAGTCGGAGCGGCAGGTGGCCGTCAGAAAGGCGGCCGTGCACACCTCCTGTGACGCCTTCGGCTCCAGCAGCGGCGACTCGGTGGCAGCGGTCAATGCCTACGTGGACGCGTACAACAACGACGCGCCCGACGCGACGAGCAAGTCCGGGCCGGCGATCGACGCGCTCAACAAGAGCGCTGACCTGGTTTCGGGGAGCCTGACCGACCCGCTGCCCACCGATCTGACCAATGCCCTCAACGGCTGGGTCGACGCCGCTCGGCAGCTGGCCGACGCCGTTTCGCGCACGTCGGGACCGGATGACTTCAACGCCGCCATCCGCCATCTCAACGATTCGAAGACCTCGGCTGCGACCGCCTGCGAGGCTGCTTATTGATCGTTCGGGACGCCAGGAGTCGGGTGATGCGCCCCGGCGTGCAACGATAGGGCAAAAGCTGAACACGCTGGCTGAAGGAGGAGAGAGTGGTTGCGGCGGACTCGCCGAACTACGCCCAGAAATTGGGCATCGAGAAGAATCAGCTCGTCCAGGAACTTGGCTGGGACGAGGACACAGATGACGAGATTCGGTTCGACATCGAGGACGCGAGCGGTGGCGAGCTTCTCGACGAGGACGCAGAAGACGTCATCGACGTCGTGCTGCTGTGGTGGCGTGACGACGACGGCGACCTCGTCGACCGATTGATGGACGCGATCACCCCGCTGGCCGAGGACGGCGTCGTGTGGGTCGTCACGCCCAAGACCGGCCAGCCCGGTCACGTGCGACCGGCCGACATCGCCGAGTCTGCGCCGACTGCGGGTCTGATGCAGACCTCGTCGGCCAACCTCGGCGACTGGATCGCGAGCCGGCTGGTACAGCCGAAGTCCAAGACGGCGGGGCGCCGCTAGCGTGCTCGACGTCGGTGCCGGCGCGCCCGACTTCACGCTGAAGAACCAGGACGGCCGGCCCGTCACGCTGAGTACGTTCCTGGGCGCCAAGGACGTGTTGTTGGTGTTCTTCCCCTTGGCGTTCACGGGGGTCTGCCAGCGTGAGCTGGACGAGATCAACGCCCACCTCGTGGACTTCGTCAACGACGACACCCAGACCCTGGCGATCTCCGTTGGGCCGCCGCCGACCCACAAGGTCTGGGCCAGGCAGAGCGGGTTCGCGTTCCCGATGCTGTCCGACTTCTGGCCCCACGGTGAAGTGGCTCAGGCGTACGGCGTGTTCAACGCCGACGCCGGGTTCGCCAACCGCGGAACGTTCGTGATCGACCGTGCGGGCATGGTCAGGTTCGCGGAGATGAACGGTCCGGGGGAGCCCCGCGATCAGTCGGTGTGGACGGACGCGCTCGCCGCGTTGCGCACCGACTGACGGGATTTCCCGTGGCGGCTCGTCGCCGTGTAGCCTGCCCGAGCACGGGCGTGTAGCTCAGTGGTAGAGCTCTGGTTTTACACACCAGCGGTCG
>NZ_JBOGDD010000529.1:0-2346 GCF_050701675.1 Mycobacterium sp.
GGCCACGAACGCCAGAGTCTAGTACGCCGCCACGTCCGCCCAAGCACCCGTCGGGCTAGTCGCCGGTGATCCTGACCACTATTGAAATGGCCTGCATGGCAACGACATCAGTGGACGTCACTGGCGCAGACCCCAGACGCCTCCTGGCGTTCGTCGGCCACGGCTTCGAGCCGCCCCCGCGCGCGGCGGACCGCCCAATAGGTCACCAGAAGTGCCAACGCGAGCAGCGGGTAGCCCATCGCAATCCGCGCGAATGCCAACCAGCCGGCGGAACCGACGCCATACAGCCAGTATTGGACGACGAACCTCGCGACGAAGACCGCCACGAACGCAACCGTCGCAACGTCGAAGGCTCGCAGGGCGACCTTGTCGGTGTGCCCCGACAGTCGCGCATCTGCGCTCGTCAGCAGGTTCCAGATCACCCCCACGAGCGGCCGTCGCACCAGCACGGAGACCGCGAAGACGACGGCCATCACCAGACTCGCCCAAATGCCCGGCAGGAAGTAACCTTCCGCCGAACCGGTGTAGAACGCGATCAACGCCGCAACGACGACTCCGAGCAGTCCGGAGACGGCTGGCTGGATCGGCTCCTTGCGAAGTTTCCTCAGCACGATCAGGCCGACGCTGGCGCCGACGGCCACCACGACCGCCGCGTCCAACCCGGCGATCGCGTTCGCGATCACGTAGGCGAAGGTCGGCACGCTGGCGGACACCAACCCCGACACTCCACCCATCCGGTCGAGCAGCGTCGGCGGCCGTTCAGCAGACTGCGCCTCGGTCATGCCTCTTGCCCCTCGCGCCGACCGCCCAGGTGCTCGGCGAGGAATCGATCGACCAGTCGGTACATGTCGATCACGTTGTCGGGGTTGACGAATCCGTGGCCCTCGTCGTCCTTGATCATGTACTCGACGTCGATTCCGCGGGCACGCAGCGCGTCGACCAGATTGTCGGACTCCGCCTGCACGACGCGAGTGTCGTTGGCGCCCTGGATCACCAACAGCGGGGTGCGGATCTGATCGACCCGGGTGATCGGCGAGCGCGCGAGCATGTCCGCCTGCTGCGCCGGATCGTCGGGGTCACCGACGAAGAGATGCCAGTTGTTGGCCAGATGTGGCCGCGCAGTGACGGGAAGGGTCCGCATGAAGTTCACCAGACTGGAGATGCCCACGTAGTCGATCGCTGCGGCGAACACGTCCGGGGTGAAGGTGACGCCGACCAACGTCGCGTACCCGCCGTACGAGCCGCCGAAGATCGCGACCCGGTCGCGATCCGCGTACCCCTGCTCGACGGCCCAGTTCACCCCGTCGATGAGGTCGTCGTGCATCTTGCCCGCGAACTCACCGATCGCCGCCTTGACGAAACCCTGTCCGTAACCGGTGGATCCGCGGAAGTTGACCTGCAGCACCGCATATCCACGGTTGGCCAGGAGTTGCAGGCCGGGCTGGAAACCCCAGGCGTCGCGCGACCACGGCCCGCCGTGCACCGCCAGCACCAGCGGCAGCCCCGACGGCTCCACTCCGGCCGGAAGCGTCAGATACGAGTGCAGGGGCAACCCGTCGCGGGCGATGATGGTGACCGGGGTAGTCGGCGCGAGCGTCTCGGGATCCAGATGCGGGTACGGCCGGAACAACTCCCGGCCCTCACCGGTGGCGTGGTCGTAGTAGTACGTGAGTCCCGGCTCCCGGTCGTGGTCGAAGCTGACCACCCAGCGCTGCCCGGCGTCGTCCGAGGAGATCGCCGCCAGGTCACCGTCGGACAGCTTCTGCAGGTTCTGAAGCACGGACGCGAACTGCGGATTCAGTGCGTGAATCACTTGTCGCTCACCGAGATAACGCACCCCGAGCAGATCTCCGGTCCGCTGGCTCAGAATCAGCGGTGAAGGCAGCGTGGGAAAGACGCCGGCCCTCGGATCGATGCTCAGGGTCGGGTGATCGTCGACATCGGTCTCCTCGCCGGTGGCGACGTCCAACCGCACCAGGGTGGTTCGGTCCGGGTTCCGGTTCGATCCGAGCCACAGGCCCTTGCCGTCGGGGGTCACGGCCATCGGCCAGATCCCCAACGTGTAGTCGGCGCCGTCGTAGGTCGCGATGGGACGCAGGGTGCGGTCGTCGGTGTCCCACGTCGACAACTCAACGTCGCCGTCGGCGGTGAGCGAGAACGCGAACAGGTCGCCGTTGCGGCTGGGGAACCACCCCGCGACCCTTCCCGGATTCTCGGCGAGCAGGGTCAGCTCGCCGGTGGCGATGTCGAGTTCGTAGGCGTCGGCGAGTTCCACCGTCCGTTTGTTCATACCGACCATCGCCTTGCCGGGGCGGTCGGCCAGCAGCTCGACGTACGTTCTGACGC
>NZ_JBOGDD010000530.1:0-8680 GCF_050701675.1 Mycobacterium sp.
CATTCCATCAGACACTGTGAACCCCAATTCGATGCGTGGCGACTAGCTCCCACGACACTACAACTGGGGTGTGACGTCGCGCCGCAACACAACTGATTGTGTTGGTGTGTCGTGTCGTCGATTCGCCTCACCGCCCCGAGAAAACGTATTCCGAGGTCTTGAACCGCCGGGTCGAAAGCCAGTACTGCCAGGTCATGCCGCTCCACAGAGTGCGGTTCACGCCGCGCTCGTCGAGGTACCAGCTCCGGCAACCTCCCGTGTTGAACACCGTGTTGGCGAGGTCGTCCTGCAACTCGTGGTTGTACTCGTCCTGGGCGGCCCGGCTGGGGGCCAGCGCCTTGGCGCGGGCCTTGTCGACGGCGGCGATCGCGTCCGCGACGTAGCGGATCTGCGACTCGATCATGAACACCACGGAGTTGTGCCCCAGCGCGGTGTTGGGGCCGAGAAGGAAGAACAGGTTGGGCATGCCGGCCACGGTGATGCCGCGGTGCGCTTGGATGCCCTCGCGGTTCCAGCGGTCCACCAGGTCTTCGCCGTCCGCCCCCTTGATGTCGACGTAGGTATAGGAGTCGGTGACGTGGAACCCGGTGGCGAACACCAGCACGTCGACCGGATGATCCTTGCCGTCGACCGTGCGGATGCCCTCGGGCACTAGCCGCTCGATCCCTTCGGTGATCACCTGGGTCTTGGGGTTCGCGATGCCGCCGTAGTAGGTGTCGGAGTTCAGGATTCGCTTGCAGCCCGCCCGGTAGCTCGGGGTGAGCGTGCGGCGCAGGTCGCGGTCGGAGACGCTGCGCCGGATGTTCCACTTGCCCAGCAGCTCACCGACTTTGAGCAGCCGGGGCTGTTGCGTCATCGCGAACCCGACGGCTTCGTGCAGCCAGTAGATCCCCGCCCGCATCAGCGCCCTGGTGCCTGGCACGTTGGAGAACATCTGGCGAGTCCATTCCGGAAACGCGTTGTTGGGTCGCGGCATCACCCAGGGCGGCGTGCGTTGGTACACCTGCAGTTCGGCGACGTCGTTCACGATCTCCGGCACGAGCTGGATGGCGCTGGCGCCGGTGCCGATCACGGCCACCCGCTTGCCTGCGATGTCGACGTCGTGGTCCCACTGCGCTGAGTGAAAGGCCACGCCGCCGGCGTCGGAGAACTCGTCCATCCCCTCGAAGTCGGGGATCAGGGGGATGTGCAGTCCACCCGCCCCGGAGATCAGGAACTGGGCGACGTACTCCTGCCCGGTGTCGGTGTACACGTGCCAGCGCATCTCGGCGTCGTCCCACTGCGCCCGATCGACGTGGGAGCCGAAGCGGACGTAGCGGCGCAGGTCGTACTTGTCGGCGACGTCCTTGAGGTAGTCGAAGATCTCCGGTTGGAACGACCACATGTGTCGCCAGTCGGCCTTCGGCTCGAAGGAGAACGAGTACATGTGCGACGGGATGTCGCAGGCGCAGCCCGGGTAGGTGTTGTCACGCCAGGTGCCGCCGATCTCGTCGGCCTTCTCGAGGATCACGAAGTCCGTCGCACCGAAGCCTTGCTTCTTCAAGGCGATGCCCATGCCGAGGCCGGAGAAACCGCTGCCGATGATGACGGCGCGGGTGTGGACCGGGTCCTTCTGCGCAGGAGTCACGCCTGCCTGTTCGGCGACCGTCATGACCCCGACGATACCTGGGAACGCGGGTACTGGGTATCAGGCCGCGGGCTCGCGGCGCCGAACACCTTCGTGCAACGGAAGGTCGGGATCGATCTTGATGCCGAGCAGCTCGCAGGTGCCGTAGATCGAGCTGAGCATGATCGTCGTCACGTGAGCGATGAAGTCTTCCCGCGGCATCCGGCGGGGGCTGTCCGTATCGGGACCAAGCCACCATTCCGTCGCTGCCGCGGCCGCGCCGAACGTCGTGAACGCGGCCAGCTCGATCGCCGCGCCGTCGAGCTCCATCTCCCGCAACTCGTTGTTGAACAGGTCGGCCATCGCCAGCGTGACGTCGCGGCCCTCGTTGAGGGCACGCATCGTCGACTCGCTCTGTTCGGCGAAGCGGCCCTGGATCAGGAAACGGCAGACGTTGGGGTGCTCGTCGACGAGGTACACGTAGTGCTCGACGCTGCGGCGGATGATCTCGCGGGCGGGGTCGGTCGTCACGTTGATGGACGGGAAGATGGCCGCCCACAACATGTCTCGAAGCCGCTCGCCAATGGCCTGGAACAGGTCCGACTTGTCGGTGAAGTGCCGGTAGATCTTCGGCTTCGCGGTGCCCGCCTCTTCGGCGATCTCACGCAGCGAGAGCTCGGGACCGAGACGGTCGATGGCGCGGAAGGCCGCGTCGACGATTTCGGCACGCACCTTCTTTCGATGCTCCCGCCAGCGCTCGCTGCGGGCGTCCACCTTCACACCGGGTGGGGTACCCGGGTGTGGTCGAGGCGGTCTGCGCACGGACTCACTGTACCGGCTGAGCCGCGCTGACCTGCCAAGACCGCGCCGTGCGACTTACCGCACCGCGCCGCCCGGGTACCATCGCTGCGGATACGGCGGAGCTAACGAGACGAGAATCATGACGCAGCGATACGACCTGGTCATTGCTGGCGGCGGGCCTTCGGGCGCCGCGGCAGCGTGGCAGGCTGCGCAGACCGGCGCCAAGGTGGTCGTCCTGGACAAGGCCGAATTTCCGCGTGACAAGCCGTGCGGTGACGGCCTGACCGCCCGCGCGGTCAGCTACCTGCAGAAGATGGGCCTCGCCGAAGAGGTCGACAAGTTCCACCGGGTCAACCGCGTGACGGTGTTCAGTCCTTCGCAATGGGAGCTCTCCTTTCCCAAGCGCCCCGGGATGCCCGACCACGGCTACGTCGCGCCCCGGCCCCAGCTGGACACGCTGCTTCTCAAGCACGCCGAGGCGGCGGGCGCCGAGGTCCGGCAGTCGTGTGAGGTGACGGGTCCCGAACTCGACGCAAACGGCCGCGTCGTCGGCGTGGTGCTCAAGAGCGGCGAAAAGGTATTCGGCGACGCGGTGATCGCCGCCGACGGCGCCTACTCCCCCATCAAGCGCGCACTGAAGATCGACTCGGAGTACAACGGCTACTCGGCGATCGCCATCCGCGCGGAGATGCCTGCCAACAAGCCGGACTCCGATTCGCTCGACATCTACCTCAACCTGAAGTTCAACGGTGACCAGCTGCCGGGCTATGCCTGGGTGTTCCCGTTCGGCGGCGGACGCATCAACATCGGGTTGGGCTACGTCAACAGCTACAAGAACTGGCAGCAGATCAACGCCACCCAGTTCATGGGTGAGTTCATGAGGACGCTACCGCCAGAGTGGGGTCTCCCGCCGATCGAGGAGCTGAAGAAGGACAAGCTGGTGCGAGCCTGGCGACTGCCGATGGGCTTCACCGCGTGGCCGCCCTGGCGTCCGGGTGTGCTGTTCACCGGCGACTCGCTCGGTGCGGGCAAGCCGGCCTCGGGCGCCGGCATCTCCAAGGCCCTCGAGTCGGGGCTGGCCGCCGGTGAGTGCGCGATCGCGGCGCTGACCAACGGCGGCCCGGACGACTTCACCAACTACGCACAGCGCATGGAAGCCGCCTGGGGCAGGGAGTACCGGCGCGGTCGCTACTTCCACAAGCTCGCGGGCATCCCTGCCGTCGCGAACAACGGGATCAAGCTGATCGACAATGCCTTCTTCCGCGACCGGATGCTCAAGGCGCTGTACAAGAAGGAACAGGGCCCGCAGCATCAGGTGAAGAAGTAGTCACTTCGAGTCGCTCGTTCTCACTGGAACAACTGTTTGGCCTTGAGGATCAGTTCGAACACGCCATAGCCGAAGGGAATGGCCACCCACAGCCAGGCCAGGGCGATGTACACCTTGGGCACCGTGGGTCGGTAGTCGTGGAGTTCGACGTCAGCCGTCTGGTCGGTCATCGCTTGCTCTCCTCGACTTTCCCGGTGCCCTCGCTGGACGGTTCGTGCCACTTCGCATCAACGGGTTTGAGGAGTTCGTTGCACACCAACGCGACGATCAGCAGCCCGATCATGATCGAGAACGACAACGTGTAGAGCTCGGGTCCCGACTTGCCCGCGGCCTTCTGGCTGTCGGCGATGGCGTTGACCATGATGGGTCCGAGGATCCCTGCGACCGACCATGCGGTGAGCAGGCGTCCGTGGATCGCGCCGACCTGAAACGTGCCGAACAGGTCGCGCAGATATGCAGGAACCGTGGCGAACCCGGCGCCGTAGAACGACAGGATCAGCAACGTGCAGACCAGGAATGCCACCTTGTTCGAGTTCTGCATCAGCGTGATGGCCAGGTACAACAGTGCGCCGATGCCGAGGTACATCCGATAGGCGTTCTTGCGACCGATCTTGTCGGACAGACTCGACCAGCCGATGCGCCCCAGCATGTTCGCCAGCGAGAGCAGTGCGACGTAGCCGGCGGCCGCCGCCGCGAGCGCGGTAGCCGCGGCACCCGCCGCTGGGAAGTAGTCCTGGTAGATCGGCGACGCCTTCTCCAGGATGCCGATCCCCGCAGTCACGTTGAAGCACAACACGACCCAGAGCAACCAGAACTGTGGTGTCTTTATCGCGTTGTTCGCCGACACCTGCCCAACGGACACCAGCGAGCCCACCGTCGGAGGCGATGGCGTCCACCCGTGCGGCTTCCAGTCCGGCCTTGGCACCCTCACCAGCAGCCACCCCAGTGACATGAATGCCGCGTAGACCAGGCCATGCACCAGGAACGTCTTGGCGATGCCCGACGAGTCGGTGCCGAAGAAGTCGAGCATCGCCGTCGACCATGGCGAGGCGATCAGGGCACCACCGCCGAAGCCCATGATCGCCAGGCCCGTCGCCATTCCTGGCCTGTCGGGAAACCACTTGATCAGAGTGGAGACCGGTGAGATATAGCCGATACCCCAACCGATTCCGCCGAGCACCCCGTAGCCGAGCAGCACCAGCCAGTACTGACGCGTGGCCAACCCGACCGAACCCACCAACCAACCGCCGGAGAAGCAGCACATGGCCGCGAACATCGCCATCCGCGGCCCGTTGCGGTCCACCCAGGTGCCGAATATCGCGGCCGACAGGCCGAGCACGACGATGCCGATGGTGAACGGCAGAGCGCTCAGCGTGCCCGAGATGCCGAGCGCGCCTTCCAACGGCTTCTTGAAGACGCTCCACGAATACGCCGCGCCGACCGACAGGTGTATCGACAGCGCCGCGGGCGGCACCAGCCATCGATTCCACCCCGGCGCAGCGACGATGCGCTCACGACTGAAGAAGGGGGCGGACCTGCCGGTTGCCTTGGTGATCGCTGTCACAATTGGGAGCCTACTCAGTCGACTGACGGGTCCTTGCGCCGCGTCCGGTCATACCGAGAACGCGTACTGCACGTGCTCGGCGACGGGCACGAAACCCAACCGACGGTAGATCCCGTTCGACACCGCGTTGGCGACGTCGGCGAACAGCACCACGTCCCGTGCGCCCTCACGGTGGGCGTGCCGCACCGCTTCGGCGGTAACCGCTGCGCCATAACCGTTTCCGCGGTACTCCGGCGACGTGTACACCGGGCCGATGCGCGACATCCCCAGAAGGCAGCCGTGAACCCGCGCCATCGCAGTGGGCGTCCCGTCCACGGTCCACAGCACGACGCGCCCGCCTGCGTCGGCGATGTCGCGGAGCACGCCGCGGCTCGCCGAAGGATTCGACTCGGCGCCGAACGCCTCGACGAAGAACGCGTCGAGCCATCCGACGAGCAACTCGCCGTCCTGGTCCCCTGCGAGTCGCGGTGCACCCACGGCACCGACGGGCGCGCTGAGCTCCTCGAGGCGATACAGCGTCTCCTGGAACTCCGGCGTCGCGCCGACGTCGGCGAACTCGGTCCATGCCTGGCTGAAAGCCGCTGCCGCGGCTGATGTTCCGCGAATGGCGGGTAGATCGGACCGCACCGGCGCGAGCGCGGCGGCTACGGCCTTCGCCGACTCTGGCGGCAGTCCGTTGACCAACAGGACCGCATCCCGCATCTGCAGTGCCGCACCGACGGTGCCGTCGCAGTCGGTCACCGACAGTAGGACGTGACCGTCCGGCCACCGCGACGTGCGCAAGGTCGTGAGCTCGGTGGTGAACAGCACGGGATCCCTCCGGTAGACCCAGCGGGCTACCGGGCCGAAGTCATCCGGCGTGGCGTACAGGCGAACGTTCACGCATTCGAGCGTGACCGAGTCGACCGCCGAATTCCACTGATTTTCCGTCGAACCGACCACGCCCACCTTGCAATAGGACGGGTTGCGTCAGTGCCGTCCGCGCTCGGCCCGGCCCGGCTTGCGGGCGATCTTCCCCGCGGCGGCGCGGGCGGCCTGCTTCGCGAGGGTCTTCTCCCGTGCGGTGCGTTTCGGCACCGACTCGGCCCGCCCTCGCGACGAACTGGGTTTGCGACCCCGCACGATTCCGATGAACTCCTCGACCAGTGCCGGCTGCTGCCCCTCCGGGACGGCGAGCGCCACGGGGCAGGTGGGCGCGTCGGTGATCGGGCGGTACACGAGGTCCTTGCGGTGGTGCAGCCGCGCCAGCGACTGCGGAACGATGAGCGCGCCGATGCCCGCAGCAACGAGTTCTGTTGCGTCCTTGGTGGTCTCGGGTCGGTGATCGACCTGGACACCGGGGGTGGCTGCCCAGGCGACGACGTCGTCGAGTGGGATCAGGATTGGTTCGCCGTCGAGGTCCGCGACGGTGACCGCATCGACGGCGCTGAGCAGGTGATCGGTCGGCACCACGACCACCGTTGCCTCCTCGTAGAGGGGGATGACGGCCACCCCAGACGTGTCGACCGGCGGTCGAAGCAGCACCACGTCGACGGTGTCGGCCCGCAATGCATCGGCCGCGTCCGCCGCGGCGACGGCATGCAACTGCAGCGGAACCTCCGGGTGGCGCTGCGCCCAGGTCCGAGCCCACTTCGCGGGCGTCACACCGGGGACGTACCCGACGGTGAGGCAGAGCGAGGTCACGCCATCAGGCTACCGATAGGCTCTAAGCCATGAGCAGGCCTGACGCGCAGTCCATGAAACCCGCCACCGCGGCGAAGAAGCTGGACGTGTACTTGCCCGCCACGCCTGCTGAGTTCCAGTCGAACCCGACCACCCGCGC
Organism: Mycobacterium sp.; assembly: GCF_050701675.1. Lineage (GTDB taxonomy): Bacteria > Actinomycetota > Actinomycetes > Mycobacteriales > Mycobacteriaceae > Mycobacterium. Next base: position 7,121 of record NZ_JBOGDD010000530.1, read on the forward strand.
CGAGCTCGCCGCCCTGCAGGCGGATCCGCCGCAGTGGCTCAAGGACCTCCGCAAGAACGGACCGCACCCGAAGAACCTGGTGGCAGCCAAGCTGGGCGTCTCGATCGCCGGTCTGGCGCGCAGCGGCATCACTGATGCGCTCACCACCGAGCAGATCAATCAGCTGCTCGAGGAGAAGCCCGAATGGCTTGTCGCAGAACGCGAGAGCTACCAGAGCGTGCTGCGCGAGGAGCGACGTTTGAAGGCGCTGCACGAGGATCAGGCCCGCGAGAATTGAGCGGCCGGAACAACTTCAGAGGCCTCAGGGTCGACTGGAGAAGATCTTAGAGCTCATCTCCGAGTGGGTGCATGCTGCGGCGGTGCGGTCGAGGTGCAGCGGCACGGTACGCACGTGTCGTGGGGCCAGGGAATCCGCGCGTTGCGGGATCAGTTGCACTGGGCGTAACATAAATGCTACACAGCGACGCGTGGCCCGAAAGGAGCCGACTATGTCAGACGCATTCAACAACATGCTCGACCGGCGTCTTGCCGATCCGGAGCGGGCGCGGGCATTCGCAGCTGAGCTTGCCCGCATCCAGGCCATCGACGCCGTGGTCAGCCAGCTTGACGCTGCGCGCGAGGAAGGGCATTTGAGCAAGGCCGAGCTTGCTCGCGCCGCGGGTGTGGAACCTAGCGCGGTGCGCCGGCTGCTGTCCGCACAGTCGGTCAACCCCACGTTGAGCACGATCGCCGAACTTGCCGCGGCCGTGGGACTCAAACTTGTACTGACACCGATGACCGAGGATGAACGTGCACAGATCACCGCCCCGATGGTGGCCGCGGTCTAGCCAGAGAGCCAACAGCGTGGGTTTCGGCGCCGGTATTCGTCGCCGAGGTCGCGTACAGCGCTGTAATCGGCTTCGGTGAACGTCGTCCGCAACGCCTTGCTCATCCCCGTGATCACGACCAGGGCCGGGCGATCTGTCTCGAGCGCCTTAGTGTCCAGGAGGCAGAACAGGCGGTAGTGGCGCCGCGGTTTACCGCCATCGACGCGGACTTCGTGCCACCCCGTCATCGAGTCATGCATCGCCTCCCAATACCCGCCCCCGGCAAATCGTTTGGGCGGCGCTTCGGCGACGGCCTTGAGGACGGCAAGCATCTTGTCGCCGATCTTGTCCGGGCAGGCCTCGACGAATTCGTAGCCGGGTACGGATCGCGCGGGATCGTCAGCGACGTGCCGTTGGAAGAACTCAACGCTGTGCGGCGCATCGGAGGACAGCCGGTGCCTGTTGCCGCCCTTGCTGCCAGTCACAACATGCAGCTGACGCAACCCTCCACCTCAGTGCCCTCCAACGCCATTTGGCGAAGACGGATGTAGTACAGCGTCTTGATGCCCTTGCGCCACGCGTAGATCTGCGCCTTGTTGACGTCGCGCGTGCTTGCGGTGTCCTTGAAGAACAGCGTCAGACTCAAGCCCTGGTCCACGTGCTGCGTGGCCGCGGCGTAGGTGTCGATGATCTTCTCGTAGCCGATCTCGTACGCATCCTGGTAGTACTCCAGGTTGTCGTTGGTCAGATACGG
>NZ_JBOGDD010000531.1:0-2216 GCF_050701675.1 Mycobacterium sp.
GATCGAGGCTCTGCGTCCATACGTTCTTTGTATGACCGCAGTCCTGAATACCTCACTACGCCCGATGGTTTCGCATGTCGCCGACAGGGCATCGGAGGGGCGGTTCGGGCAGCTGATCACACACGGCACGTTCTACAGCGCGGGCAGCCAGCTCAGTAACGTCTCGGTGGTGCTGCCGTTCATCTTCGCGGGACGCGGGATGGCCTGGCTGGCGGCGCTGCTGTATCCCGCGTATTGCGTCGGCAAGGCGGTGGGCAACTCCGCGTCACCGTGCATCTTGGACTGGTCGCGTCACAACCGCCATCTCGTGATAGCGGGCACCGTGGCGGCGATGGCAGTGATGGTTGCGTTCAGCGCGGTGGTGTCGACGATCGGTGGGGTCGTACCCGTGGCCCTGCTCGTCACGTCCGCGCTCCTGGGGATCGGCTCCGGCGTCTCCAACATCGCGTTCAACGACGTCGCATCGAGCAGGTTGTCCGACGGTCGACGTGGTGACCTGCTGCTCGGCCAGAGCGCCGCGGGATCGCTGATGGCCACCGCGGTCACCCTGCTCGTGGTGCCGATGCTGGTGCACGGCGACGCCTTCGCCCAGAGTCTCTACCTGCTGTGGTTCGGCGCGGCAGGTTTGGCCGTCGCCGGTATCGCGGCCCTGTTCGTCGGGCCGGTCCGGGTGTCGACCACGGTCGTGCGGCGGACGGTGCAGGACACCATGCGCGACGGCCTGCACGCCGCACGATCCCAGCCGTGGTTTCGCCGGTATGCGCTGACCCAGCTGACGTTCGTGCCGGTCTCCCTTGGCACCACCTTCTACAGCCTGCGCGCTGCCCAGGGGCAGGACAAACTCCCCGTTCTGATCGTCGTGTCGAGCGTCGCGCTGCTCGCGGGCTCCGCGCTGTGGCGGGCTGTGTACCGCGCCTTCGGTGTCCGCGGAATGCTGATGGGCAGCGCGCTGATGAGCGCCACCGCAGCCGCGGGTTGCCTCGCCGCCGAGCTGCTCGACGTGTGGTCCTCCGCGTGGGTGATCGCCGCCGTGTTCCTGCTGGTGACCATGGCCAACCAGGCGGTCTACATCGCATCGATCACGTGGGTCGGGTTACTCGCCGACAGCTGCGACCGCGCGGCACTGCTCGGCTTGGGGGCGGCGCTGGTCGCCATCGCGTCGTGCCTCACCGGAGCGATCATCGGCGACATCGCCCAGGATCACTCCGACAGCTGGCCCGTCATGGCCATGCTGGTAGTCAGCGTGGCCGCCGTCATCGTTGCCCGGCGCGCGCCGTCGGAGTGCGTAGTAGGCAGCAACGGCTAGAGCGTGCATGCCGCGATGGGCAACGAGACGATAGCGGCTACCCGGTACCTGCGGTCGAGTCCGCAGGGCCGGGCGCAATCGGCACACCGTTCGTCGGCCCGTCGCCTGGAGGCGGAGGACCAGATGGCGCCTCCTTGCCCGCGGCACCGACCATTTGAGCGATTGGAGCACCGGCCAGTGCGGGCGCCACTACTGGAGCACCCGCCGGCACGGGTGCGCCAATGGGCACCGGAGCGGCGATCGGCAGGGGCGCGGCGACGGGCACGGGGGCGACCGGGGCGGCGACCGGCACCGGCGCTGCCACGGGAGCAACGATCCCAGCAGCGTCGACAGCGGTAGCGCTGCAAGGCACCGCCGCGGCTCCACCACCGCCTGCCGGTGCTGCGGCGCCGGCCGTGTCCTCAACGCAGTGAATCCCGCCCGTGATTAGCGGCACGGCTGCCGCCTGCGGGCTCAACACCATGGCGGCCGCGCACATTCCTGCGCCGGTGACTACCTTGATAGCGAACCGATCAAAGATAATCGTCACTACGGACCCCCTCAATCTTGCTTGGAATAACAGCGGTGGAATTCTTGACAGAACCGAACGGTATAGCAGTCCCGAAATGGTGTCCATACACGAACGAGAATGGTTGCTACGTTGGCGTCAATAGAGATGTCGCCGTGACCGCCCCGTTTCGGACTCGTGACTCGTGGCCCGATACCGCAGCGTATTTCAGCAGGTCAAGCCTACGTACCCACGGACACCCGCACTGATGCATGGCGAGATCGAGTCTTTGCCGAACCGAGACCGTGTCGAGGCTTATTCCCGACGCGAGGTCGAGGCGCGTGACGTGAAGCAGTCGCTCGAAATTCCCGAGATTGGCCCGTAGCTCATCGGAATTCGACCACGCGCTGCCCCGAGCGGAGC
>NZ_JBOGDD010000532.1:0-5833 GCF_050701675.1 Mycobacterium sp.
AACTGGTGGTCAGTGAGGACACGGTGAAGACCCATATCCGCGGGCTCTACCGCAAGTTGGGGGTCTCCGACCGGAGCGGTGCCGTCGCCGTCGCGTTACGTGAAGGGCTGTTCCGTTGAGCCTTTCGGCGGGGGCGGCCCCGACTGCGACGGACCTGGCCCAGCTGCTCGGCGCCGACGGTGTCCTGGTGTACGCCGTCAGCGGTCAGGACCTCGACGTCGTCGACATCTGGCCCGCCCACCCTTCTGCAGGCTCCCTCAAGCTGCAAGTTGGCTTCGGGGTCACCGGATTGGTTGCTCGCACAGGCAAACCGGCGCTGATCGAGGCGGACTCACCCCGCAACGTGCTGCACCGTCAGCTGCTTGCGCTCGAGGAAGGTCAGACCGTGGCCCGGATGTGCATCCCGCTCCCTGGGCTGGAGGGCGACGTCGTCGGTGTCCTTGCCGCTCACCGCGATCCGCGCCATCCCTTCGGCGAGGTCGACCTCTGCACCGCGGAACCGTATGTCGCGATCCTCGGGCTGCGACTGGACGCAAAGCAGTTGTGGCGCACGGTCAACAGGCAGCGCACCGAACGGGACCGGCTCATCAAGGCGGCGATTTCCGCGCAGGAAGCGGAGCGGCGCAGGATCGCCTTCGACCTGCACGACGGCGTCACCACCGCGCTTGCATCCATGTCGTTCCATCTCTCGGCGGCGGACCTCACCATCGCAGCGGCGCAGGAGATTTCGGACGAGTCGATGCTCCTCCAGGAGTTGGATTGCGCGCGCGCCGAACTGCTGAACGCACGCAAACTGGGCGACGTGGCGTACAACCAGACCAGGGCGGCCATCTCGGGCCTGCATAGCCTGGTGCTCGACGACCTCGGCTTGGCCGCCGCGATCGAGTCGCTCGTCCAGATGGCCCGTCGTAACGGCGGCCCGTCCATCGAACTCGTCGTGGACCCGGCCGCTGCGGTCGACGACATTCCCGATCATGCCGCCGCGGCGCTCTACCGGATCACCCAGGAGGCCTTGGCCAACGCGGTCAAGCACGCCGACGCTGATCGGATCGTGTTGTCGCTGCGCGGCGTCGGTGACTCGATCGTTCTCGGCTGTGCCGACGACGGGAAGGGTTTCGACGCAGCGGAACGCCGGGCGGCGCGCGCGGTGGACGCCGATGGGGGGCAGCACTTCGGCATGAGTTCGATAGCCGAGCGCTGCGCCATGATCGAGGCATCTCTGCGGGTGGAGTCCGCCCCGGGCCGTGGCACCACCGTGCTGGTCGAGCTACCGATCTAGAGGTGTCCGGGTAGCCGCGCACCTCGACGCCGTCGAGGTAGTGAGGTGGATGGGATTTCAGGTCTCCGGCGGGCTCGACAGACCGATGAGGCGTCGGACTGCGTGGAGTCCTTCGGGCGTGCCGGGCCAGTGTTCGTCGATGGCGGCGGGTCCGGCGCGGCGAGCGACTGAGCGCAGCGCGATGGCAACGATGATGGCGTCGTCTGCGTAGCCGAGAAAGGGGATGAAGTCCGGTACGAGGTCGATCGGCAGGATCAGGTAGGCCAGCAACAGGAGCAGACGGACCCGGACACCTTGGGGCAGTTGCGGATCGGCGGCCAGACGCCGAAGCAGGACCACCACGTCGGGCAGCAGCCGCAGTGCGTCGGTGACGCTGAGGTCCTTCGGGCGGGACACGGCCAGTGCGATCAGCAATGCAATCCACACGATGACGAGGCCGACCGCGACCGCGATGAGCGTGCCCCAGAGTTCTGTCATCAGCGATCCGTGCGGTCAGTCGTGCCGGGCGGCGGTGCAGCTTGGCCGCGGGGGCGCCGGGCACACCAACTCCAGCCACTGCACTGCTCCGCCATATCGCCAAGTGTTACCGATAATCCCTCCGAACCGGCACCCAACGGCGAACAACGAGAGAACTTGCCCGCCGCGTGATGGAGTGCTACGCGCGCGTGGCGCCGACCCCGCCCGGACCCTGGATCGCCGCGGCTAGCCTTGGCCCGGCGCCGAATGTGCCTCGCCTGGGACGATTCCGGCCCGTATCCCGATCGCGGCCGCCTCCCCACGGTTGGCGACGTCGAGTTTCTTCAGCAGGCTGGCAACGTGAAACTTGATCGTGCTCTGACTGATCCCGAGCTCATCAGCGATGGCGAGGTTGCGCTTGCCGACTGCGAGATGCCCGAGGACTTCGAGTTCACGGGGATTCAGGGTGGACAGAATGTGCTCGTCCGGACGAGCCGCGGGCGGGTCGAGAGGGATGGTGAGCATCACCCTGTTGCCCCATCCAGGAATCGATTCGACGTCGATCCGGCCGCGCAAGGTGCGCAGCCGTCCGGACAGTTGGAGTGCCAAGGCGGTGCGGTCGATCGTGCTGGGCCCGCCATCACGGATCTCGATCAGGACGTTGTCGCCGTCGCAGTCCCAAGCGATCCGCATTCGCGTCAGCACCGGTTGAGCGTCGAAGGCCAGCACGATGGCGCGCACCATCGCCCGTGCCGCGTGCGCCACCTCACCGGGAAGCGGACGCCCGTCGGCCGGCGGGTCGACATAGTCGACTTCGACGTCCCGATGCAGCAATAGGGGGCGCAACTCGCCTTGCAGCCTGGCGAATGCCGTCGTGACAGCTTCCTCCGACAGGGCACGATCAGCGGCGCCCGCGGACCGGAGTGCGATCAGTGCGGCCGATGCCGTCTCGCCGGCGGTGATGCGCGACCGGCGATCGTCGAGGTCGTTCGAACGGAGGGTTCCGAGGATGGACGACAGGGTCGCCTCGTGCACCTCGGTCAATTCGACGATGGTGCGGGCGCGTTCACTCGACGCGGCCCGTGACTCGGCGAGATAGTCGGGGCTGGCCTGCGCGATCTGATGCTGGATGGAGGTCGCGACAATCCCGAACACCGCCGCGATCTCATCAAGGTCGGGGGCGGCACCCGTCTGAGACGGCCGCGGAACCAGGACGAGCAGGGTGTCGCAGGGGTCGTCCCGCACGGCCCAGATTCGGCGACGCGAACCGGCCAGTACGGCCACTTCGTCGCGGATGCCACCAGGGGCGACGGATTGTTTGATCTCGTCGAGCTCGTCGATGGTCACGCGGTCGACGATCTCGCGATTTCCGGCCACTTTGCGTGGGCGCCCGGTGCATTCACGCGTGAAGATCACCAAGGCGTCGTGCGACGTGTGACCAAGGAACTGGGACAGGCGGACCGCGATGTCCGGGAGCGGTCCCGTGATCACCTTCCGCATCTCGGTCCAGCGGGCAGCCTGCAACCGAACCGCATCCTCGACGCTTATCACCCCTTCAGAGTATTGCCGAGGACGGCACTGGCCAACCGGCCAGCGAGGACTCGCCGTGCGGCCGGGTGTCGGGGTGCCCCGGGATCGGCATTCTTGGGACAGAACACAACGGGCCACACCGAGGAGGACCATGACCGCCACCGTCCAGCAAGCGCACACACGGTTCAGTGACGGGCGCCGCATCGTGCTCGACGAGAACGAGCGGCTGCTCAATTCCGTTGGCGCAGAACAGTGGGACCGCGCCGGATCGCTCATCACGACCGCGCGGGCGGTGTTCGTGATCGGAAACGGACGCAGCGGCCTGGCCACCCAGATGGCTGCGATGCGGCTGATGCACCTCGGTCTCCGCGTCCACGTAGCCGGCGAAGTCACCGCCCCCGCCATCGGCGCAGGAGATCTGCTGATTGCCGTGTCGGGGTCGGGTACCACCGGCTCGGTCGTCGGCGCGGCCGATACCGCGAAGAAGGTGGGTGCCTCGGTGCTCGCCGTCACGACGGCGTCGGACTCGCCGCTCGCCCAGCGCGCCGACGAGGTTCTGGTCTTGCCGGCGGCCGACAAGCAGGACCACAGCGGATCCGTCACCCGCCAGTACGCAGGCAGCCTGTTCGAGCAGTCCGTGCTCCTCGCCTTCGATGCGCTGTTCCAGGCGCTGTGGAGCAACGAAGACCAGACCGCCGAGCGGCTGTGGGAACGCCACGCCAACATCGGCTGACCCGGCACACCGCCAAACCCCAAATAGATGACAAACGACAGGAGAAGCACATGACGAAACTGCAGGTTGCGGTCGATTTGCTCACCACCGCCGACGCCCTGGCACTCACCAACAAGGTGGCCCCGTACGTCGACATCATCGAACTCGGCACGCCGCTGATCAAGAGCGCGGGCCTCAGCGCCATCAGCGCAATCAAGGCTGCGCACCCGGACAAGGAGGTCTTCGCCGACCTCAAGACCGCCGACGCCGGCTTCCTCGAGGCCGATATCGCCTTCTCGGCCGGCGCAGACCTGGTCACCGTCCTCGGTGTCGCCGGTGATGCCACCATCAAGGGTGCCGTAGAGGCAGGACAGAAGCACGGCAAGAAGGTCGTCGCAGACCTGATCGGCGTCGAGAACCGCGTCGAGCGAGCCCGTGAGGTCTCCAAGCTCGGTGTCGCGTTCGTCGAAATCCACGCCGGTCTCGACGAGCAGGCCCAGCCCGGCTACTCCATTCAGGCCCTCCTCGACGACGGCAAGCTCGCCGGTGTCCCGTTCTCGATCGCCGGTGGCGTGAAGGTCGACACCATCGCCGCCGTCCGTGACTCCGGCGCCGATGTCGCCGTCGCCGGTGGCGCCATCTACAGCGCCGCGGACCCCGCAGCGGCGGCGAAGGCGCTCAAGGCGGCTCTCGCCCGGTAGCTGCACATCGCGAAGGTCCCCGAACACACCCCCTGGTGTTCGGGGACTTTCGTCGTCAACAGGTCAACAGGTCAGCAGCGAGGAGCGCGGGTGACGTGCGAGGCGACTATTCCGGAATCTGCCTCACCTGGACGGCATGTGCCATCTCCTCGGACAGCTCGAACCCGCTGTGGCCGGGCACCGTAATGGTGACCGAACCGCTTCTGGTCTCGACGGTGATGTGCGCGTCCGGAACGACGCCCATCGCCCGCAACCGTCCCATGACGTCCGGATCCGACTGCACGTGCTCCGCGAGACGCCGGACGACGACCGCGGTCGGCCTGCCGTGCGGCACGTCGGTGAGTCGGATGAGTGTCTCGGGGTCGCCGATCGGGCGGTCCAGCCCGAGCAACCCGAGCCCCGGAATCGGGTTGCCGTACGGCGACGTGGTGGGGTTGTTGAGCACCTTCACCAGGCGCCGCTCGACTTCCTCGCTCATGACGTGCTCCCACCGGCACGCCTCCGCATGAACCCTTTCCCACTGGAGGCCGATGACGTCGACCAGCAGTCGTTCGGCGAGACGGTGCTTCCGCATCACCGACACCGCGAGTTCACGGCCCTTCTCCGTCAGCCTTAGGCGGCGATCACCGGCGACCAGGAGCAGACCGTCACGCTCCATCCGGGCAACGGTCTGGCTGACCGTCGGACAGCTCTGCTCGAGTCGCTCCGCAATACGTGCTCGAAGTGGGCGGACGCCTTCTTCTTCCAAGTCATAGATCGTCCGGAGGTACATCTCCGTGGTGTCGATCAGATCCTTCACACCCACACCCCGTCTCTCGCTGGCGCATTCAGGCATGCGGCAGATACCAGTGTCGAAAGCTCTGAGCGCGAATGCACTTGGCCGAGCGGATAGTGATAGCTCCCCGTCCGGCTAGGTGGGGCAGCCTCGAAACCCCCGTATACATAGAAATCAGCACGACACTGATATCCGAAAGGGGAACGGTGACTATGGAACTGGGATTGGTCGGCCTGGGAATGATGGGCCTGAACATTCGCGAGCGGCTACGTGAACGAGGACTCGCGGCGACTGGATACGACCCGCACGTCGCCGACAGCGATGTGGGTAGCCTCGTAGCATTGGTCGAGGCGCTTCCCACCCCGCGAGCGGTGTGGGTG
>NZ_JBOGDD010000533.1:0-1538 GCF_050701675.1 Mycobacterium sp.
CGATGGATCGACCGCGCTGGCGTGCATCCTCGACATCGGCATCGCCGCCTCGTTCTTCGCCTGCACCTTGGCATCGGTCAACGCCTTGGTACGGGTGCTGTTCTGCATGGGCCGTGAAGGCGTCGCACCAAAGCAGTTCGGGCGCACCCACCACCGATTCCAGACACCCGCCTGGGCGATCGCCACGGCCATGGCAGCGATCACCGCGATCCCGGTCGCGATTCTGGTCGCTGGGGCCACCCCGGAGGAAGGATTGCGGATCTTCCTCACACTCAGCGCTTGCGGCTATCTCGGCAGCTACCTGGCTGCGTGTATATCTGCACCGATCCTGTTGCGCCGCATCGGCGAATCCACCCCCGCGGTCTGGATACTCGCGATCAGCACCACCAGCGTGCTGCTGTGCCTGGCGGTCAACGCCGTGCTGTTCGCAGTGCGCGACGGCAGCGCCCTACTCGCCGTCTATGGCGCAGTGGTCATCGCATCGATCCTGTTCACCTTGGCGCTGCGGATCTTCGCCCCCGCACGCCTGGCAGCGGTCGGCATCTACGACGAGACGCAACGCGCCGACCTTCTCAATGCGGCGCCGTTCCGGTGAACCCCCCGCGCGATCCGACGCGCCACCATCCCAGCGCCATGTCGAACTCGATGCGCATCATCGAGGCCGTCGCGGGACTGGGACTGGGCGTCACCGCCAAGGAGATCGCAGCCGCTCTGCACATGCCGCCGGCGACCGCTTATCGAATCCTCAACGCGCTCGTCGGTGAGGAGTATCTGGTACGGACATCCGACCTCCGCGGATTCGGCCTCGGCAAGCGCCTCGGCGGCCTGATCGCCGCAGTGACTACACCTGAGGTGTCCACCGCGGCCCGACACCACATCGCAGAACTACGCGAGAGCGTCAGGTTCGCCGTGCACATCATCGCCTTCCACGCAGGATCAGTTCGAGTCCTCGACGCCGATCCCGACCACCCTGTGCGGGCCGAGCGAGAACTCGTTCGGTACCTCCACGCATCCGCGGCTGGCAAACTGCTTCTTGCCGAAAGGACCGAGTGGCGCGAACTCCTCCCCAGAACAGCACTCACCAGACTGACACCCCAGACCATCACCGACTTAGCGGCACTACGCGACGAACTTCACACCATTCACGCGACGAATCTCTCGACACAGATCGAGGAACTCGAAGCGCACCTCGCCTGCGTGGCAGTCCCGCTCGCCGGCCCAGACGGTGACACCGCAGGAGCGCTGTGCCTCTCGGGACCTTCTACGCGCACAGACGCACTCCTCAGTCACGTCGACTCGATGCGACAACGAGCCCAAACCCTCGCCCCGCTCATCTTTTAGCCCCCGGCACCGGCGGTGAGGGTGCGAAGTTCTGGATGAGCGCGCTCACCGATCTGACGACCGGTATTGCACCCCGTACCAATCTGCCGATGCACTTCTTTGTGTGTCGGAGATAGCGGGTTGAACGTCATCAGAATGCGCAGATCGTTGATGGCCCCGGCGGCCCCCCGGAACGAGCGGATCACTCGTCAATGATG
>NZ_JBOGDD010000534.1:0-4717 GCF_050701675.1 Mycobacterium sp.
TTGCATAACAGTCCGGTCCCGCGAGCGAACCAATACCAGATCACCCCCCGGATTCACAGGATTGACCGGTGGAATGAACGGGTGTGTCGCCAGTCAACCTCAGACGTCTCGATCGCTGGGTTCTGCGCGCCCGAATTCGAGGCGGTCCGCGAGCAGTTCGCACACAACTTCACCGACCGCGGTGAGATCGGCGCCGCAGTGGCGGCGTGGGCCGACGGCGAACTCGTCGTCGACCTGTGGGGCGGATCGCAGGATGCCGCCGGTGAGCGGCCATGGCGGCAGGACACCTTGGCCAGTGTCTTCTCGGGGTCCAAGGGCCTGACCGCCACGTGCATCCACCTGCTGGCCGAACGCGGACAGATCGACCTGCACCAGCCCGTCGCCGCGTACTGGCCGGAGTTCGCGCAGGCGGGCAAGGGCGCCATCACCGTCGCCATGGTGATGGCCCACCGCTCCGGGGTCATCGGCCCGCAGCGCCGTCTCGAACCCGACGAGGTGTTGGACTGGGACCGCGTCTGCGCGAAACTCGCTGCGGCAGAACCCTGGTGGACTCCCGGGACGGCTCAGGGCTACCACATGGTCACCTTCGGATTCATCCTCGGCGAGCTGCTGCGCCGCGTGACCGGCCACACCGTCGGCGCCTTCCTGCGCGAGCACATCGCCGGGCCGCTGTCGGCGGACCTGTTCATCGGGTTGCCCGCTCACGAACACGCCCGCTGCGCGGACATGATCGGCAAGCCACACATTCGCGACGTCCTTGCCGAAGGGGGCGCACCCGAGGATCCGACGTCGCTGTCCGAGCACAGCAAGGCGGGGCTGGCCGTCGCCATGAGCTTCATCCCCGACGACGCACTGGGCTCGCAGACGATCGACCGTTGGCGCTCGGCGGAGTTCCCCTCGACCAACGCCCACGTATCCGCGCTCGGCATGGCCACGTTCTACAACGCGATCGCCCAGGAGAAGCTGCTCAGCCTGGACCTGATGAACCTCTGCCGGGAATCCCAGGGTGGCACGGCGACCGACGTGGTGCTGGGACCACGCGTCGCCGATCACGGCTGGGGCCTTGGCTACATGCTCAACCAGCGCTGCATCGCGGGCCCCAACCCGCGGATCTTCGGCCACGGTGGTTCCGGCGGCTCATACGCGTTCGCCGATCTCGAACACCGCATCGGCTACGCCTACGTGATGAACAAGTTCGACGCGACCAAGGCGAACGCCGACCCGCGCAGCGTCGCCCTTTCGGATCAGATCTACGCGGCCCTGGACGTCAAGGCGGCATGAGGCTGACGCTCCTCGACGACGCGGCCATACCCGCGCCGGTTGACCAGTACAGGTGGACCCCGCGCGTCGTCGTGCAGCTGGCGGTCCTTTCGGTCGCCGCGTACGTGTACGCCGTCGCCGAGATGGCTCCCATCGGCGCCATGCCCGCGATCGCGGCGGATCTGCACGTCGGCGAGGCCCGGGTCGGAATGCTCACCGCCGCTTACGCCTTCATCAGCATCGTGGTCACCGTGCCACTGGTCCGGTGGACGGCTCGGTGGCCAAGGCGCCGCGTCTTCGTCCTGACCCTGGCGTGCCTGACCGTCGCGCAGGCGCTCTCGGCCGTTGCGCCGGGGTTGGGGTGGCTTGCGGCCAGCCGGGTGCTGTGCGCGCTCACCCACGGGCTGATGTGGGCGATCATCGTGCCGATCGGGGCCCGCCTGGTCCCGGCGACGCACGTCGGCCGGGCGACGACGGCGGTGTACGTCGGGTCGGCGGCCGCGCTGGTGGTCGGCATCCCACTCACCAGCGCGATGAGTCAGGAGTGGGGATGGCGGCCCACCGTCGCCGCGCTGGCGGTCGCCGCGGGCGCCGTCACGCTGGTGGCTCGAATGGTGTTGCCCGCCATGGCCGTCAGCGACGTCGTCGTCAGCGCGCCTCGAAAAGCGCTGCCCTACCGCAACGGACGACTGCTGGTGCTGTGCGTGCTGACGTTGATCGGGGTGACGGCCCACTTCGTCTCGTACACGTTCATCGTCCCGATCATCAGGAACGTCGTCGGCGTCGGGACTGGGCCGCAGGCCTGGGTGCTTGTCGGTTACGGGGTGGCTGGCCTGGTGGCACTTGCGGCGATGGCACGCGCGACGGATCGTCGGCTTCTCGCGGCCGTGGCAGGCTGCGTGGGCGTTCTCGGCCTGACGTTCTGGCTGTTGAGCGCACTGTCGGTGCTCGACACCGGCGCCGCCGGGGCGGTTCTTGGCATCGGCGCGATCGTGGTCTGGGGCGCGGCCTCCGCGGTCCTGCCGCCGATGCTACAGTCGGCCGCCATCCGCACCTCACCGGAAGAGGCGGCTCGAGCGTCGGCGCTCTACGTGACCGCGTTCCAGGTCGGCATCCTGTCGGGGTCGGTCGTCGGAGGACTGGTCTACGAGCACGTCGGCGTCGCGGCGGTCGTGACCACGACGGCGGTCCTGTTCGGCGTCACGATGGTTGGCGTGCTCGCGGGCCGTGACGCATTCCGTTCTGGGGACTGATGTCAGCCGCTCTTCTGTGTGAGTGCTAGGAGGGTCACAGACAGCGGGCGTACCGTCCGAAAACGATGGGACCACCGATCGCGGGAAGGGCCACGATGACGCGAACTGATGACGACACCTGGGACATCACCGAGAGCGTGGGAGCCACGGCTCTGACCGTGGCGGCCGCGCGTGCTGCCGAAACCGAAGGTGCCCGACCCCTGTTTCGCGACCCCTTCGCCCGCGTCTTCCTCGACGCCGCCGGTGAGGGGATGTGGAGCTTGTTCGATCGCTCGGCGGCGGCCGGCGTGGATCCCGAACTGGGGGAGCGGATGCAGGCGTTGCAGGACTTCGTCGCCGCCCGTACGGCCTACATCGACGACTTCTTCGCCGCGGCGGCCGATGCGGGAATCCGTCAGGTGGTGATCCTGGCGTCGGGTCTCGACGCCAGGGCGTGGCGCCTGGCCTGGCCCGACGGCACCCGCGTGTACGAACTCGACCAGCCCAAGGTGCTCGACTTCAAGTCCTCGACGCTGCGCGAGCACGGCGCCGCGCCGACGGTCGAACGGATCGAGGTGCCCGTCGACCTGCGCCACGATTGGCCGATGGCGCTGCGGCAGAACGGCTTCGATCCGCAGGCGCCGACGGCCTGGTCGGTCGAAGGGCTGTTGCGGTATCTGCCTGCTCACGCCCAGGATGTGCTCTTCGAGCGCATCCACTCGATGAGCGCCCCCGGGAGCCGGATCGTCGTCAATGCGCCCACCGACGATGCGCTGGATCCGAAACGTCTGGCGCGCGAACGGGAGCTGACCCAGCGGCTTCGGGACGCGCTGGGCACGCGGGTCGCGATCCCGCCCCCCAACGTCGACGAGTTGTCGTACGCCGAGAAACGCACCGACGTCACCGAGTGGCTCGCCGAGCACGGCTGGGAGGCATCGGCGACGACGGTGCCGGAGGCGGTCGCTCACTACGGCCGGGGCACTGCCGACACGGATGAGAACGGCTCCGTACCAAGCACATTGATATCAGGGCGACGACTGAAGTAGCCGCCCCGGTCGACATCTAGGAGGAATCGTGAAAGTCGTTGGACTGGAGGAGCACTACGTCACGCCCGGGGTCGTCGACGCGTGGAACTCGCTCGACGCGCGGTGGCAGGACCCCGCGACGGCCGGGTCGGCGGGCGGTGACACCGGCCGCAGACTCCTGGCCCTTGGGGGGGAACGCCTTGCGGTGATGGACGACGCGGGTATCGACACCCAGGTGCTGTCGCTGACCACACCGGGTCTGTGGAACCTGGACGCGGCCGCAGGCGTCTCATTGCAGAGCTCGTGCAACGACACCCTCGCCGACGCGGTGCGTGAAAAGCCCGACCGCCTGCGCGGATTCGCAACGCTGGCGCTACAGGACCCGAACGCCGCGGCGACGGAACTGCAGCGCGCGGTGAAGGACCTCGACTTCGACGGTGCGCTGATCTTCAGTCGCGTGCGCGACAAGAGCATCGACCACACCGACTTCTGGCCGCTGTTCGAGGCGGCCGAAGCGCTCGGCGCCCCGCTGTACCTGCACCCACAGTCGCCGCCGGCCGGAGTACGCGCCGGGTACTACAACGGCTTCGGCGACGTCGTCGACGCGGCGTTCGCGACCCACGGCGTCGGCTGGCACTACGACGCGGGAGTGCAGCTGCTGCGCCTGATCCTGGCCGGAGTCTTCGACAGGTTCCCCGGACTGCAGGTGATCATGGGTCACTGGGGCGAAATGGTGCCGTTCTACCTGGAGAGAATCGACCGGATGACTCCCGTCGCCGGGCTGCAGAAAAGCATCACCGAGTACGTCACCTCCAACGTCCACCTCACCCCAGGCGGCGTCTTCAGCCAGCGATACCTGCGATGGGCGCTGGAAGTCGTCGGCGCGGAACGGATCATGTTCGCCGCCGACTATCCCTTCGTCCCCACCGGCGGTGGGGTGGCGCGAAGGTTCCTCGAGGACGCCGACGTCACCGACGCGCAACGCGAGGCGATCGCGTCGGGCAACTGGGAGCGGCTGCGGGCCGGGATCCGGCGCTGACGGCGGGTGGCTTCAAAGCGCCACGCCATCCCGCCCTCGTCACCGGTCCCGACTTCTCGCCATTCACTGCGCGGTCGTGCCGTACGCCTTCTTGAGCAGGGCGACGTACTCCTTCGGCGAATGCATGATCTTCGTGACGATGTCGGCGACCTCGCCCCCGG
>NZ_JBOGDD010000535.1:0-7109 GCF_050701675.1 Mycobacterium sp.
GCCCGGATCTGGTGTCTGTTCCTCGACCGGCTGCCCGACGTCGCCGGCCACGTCCGCGAACACGCCGCGCTCCTTGATGCCATCGTGGCAGGGGATGCGGACGCCGCGGCGGCGCTCACACTCGAGCACGTCGTCGGTTTCGAAGAGGCCATTCGCGCGCTGCTGTAGGCGGGCGTTGAAATCTGACGGATCGTTAGGGGTGACGCCCGTCGCGGTGCTTGTTGGGATGCAGACCATGACGACTGAACGCATCGCCGACCACGTCAAGTTCGCCTACTGGGTGCCCAACGTCAGTGGCGGCTTGGTGACCAGCGACATCGAGCAGCGCACCGACTGGAACTACGAGTACAACAAGAAGCTGGCGCAGACCGCCGAGAACAACGGTTTCGAGTACGCCCTGTCACAGGTCCGCTACGAGGCCAGTTACGGCGCCGAGTACCAGCACGAGTCGACCAGCTTCTCGCTGGCGTTGTTGCTGGCGACGGAACGGCTCAAGGTCATCGCCGCGGTCCACCCTGGGCTGTGGCAACCCGCGGTACTGGCCAAGCTCGGCGCCACTGCGGATCACCTGAGCAACGGTCGCTTCGCCGTCAACGTCGTGTCCGGCTGGTTCAAGGACGAGTTCACCCACCTCGGCGAGCCGTGGCTCGAACACGACGAGCGCTACCGCCGCAGCGCCGAGTTCCTGCAGGTGCTGCGCAAGATCTGGACCGAGGACGACGTGGACTTCCGCGGCGACTTCTACCGCATCCACGACTTCACGCTGAAGCCCAAGCCGCTCAACACGCCCGAGCGGCCGAACCCGGAGATCTTCCAGGGCGGTAACTCGACGGCCGCCCGTCGCAACGGCGGCCTGTACTCGGACTGGTACTTCTCCAACGGCAAGGACTTCGCTGGGCTGACCGAGCAGGTCGTCGAGGTGCGCGACCACGCCCGCACTGTCGACCGCGAGGTTAGCGTCGGGCTCAACGGGTTCATCATCGCCCGCGATACCGAAAAAGAAGCCAGGGACACCCTGCGCGAGATCATCGAGAAGGCCAACAAGCCCGCGGTCGAGGGCTTCCGCGACGCCGTCCAGCAGGCGGGCAGTTCGACGGGCAACAAGAAGGGCATGTGGGCCGACTCCAGTTTCGAGGATCTGGTGCAGTACAACGACGGTTTCCGCACCCAGCTGATCGGCACCCCCGAGCAGATCGCCGAGCGCATCGCCGCCTATCGCAAACGGGGTGTCGACCTGATCCTCGGTGGCTTCCTGCACTTCCAGGAGGAGATCGAGTACTTCGGTGCGAACGTGCTGCCGTTGGTGCGAGAAATCGAGGAGTCCGAAGAGAATTCGCGCAACCAGTCAGTGCTCGTCACCGTCTGACCGCCCCATGTTTGCTCACCGGCCGAGGTGGGCCTGGCGCCGCGCGCACCGGTCCGGCTCCGCAGGCTGGTGCGCTAGCGTGGGAGGTCGAATCGCCCATCACAGGAGGGGACATGTCGTATCCATCCGGTCCGCCCGGTAACCCCGGATACCCGTCCGGGCCGCCGGCGGCGCAGTACAGCTCGCCCACTCAGCAGTTCGGTCAGGTCCAGGAGGCGGCCCCGGCGGGGCCCAGCAAGCTTCCCCTGTACCTCGACATCGCGGTGGCGGTGTTCGGTCTGGCCATCTACCTCACCACGTTCGCGCTCGACAACGGCACGGCTCTCGGGCCGTTGCTCGGCATCCTGGCCGGCCTGTTGGCCGGTGTCGGTCTGGTGCCGAAGCAGAAGAGCCGCTACGCCGTCGTGGCGGTCGTATCCGTCCTGGGATTCCTGGTCGTCCTCGCCGGTGTGATCACCGTCGGTGCGGGCAACCTCGGCTGGGCGTCCTACCTGCTGGTCGCCTTCACGTTGCTGCAGGCCATCGTCGCGGTCACGGCCCTGCTCCTGGACGCCGAGGTCATCGCCGCGCCGGTGCCCAAGCCCAAGTACGAACAGCAGCAGCCCTACGGCCAGTACGGCGCGCCGGGGCCCTACTACGGACAGCCTCAGGGACAGCCGCAGCACGGCGGCCCCCCGCAGCAGCAGGCTCCGCAGCAGCGTGGCGGCTACCCGCCACAGCAATACGGTGGCTACCCCCCCAATGGACCGTCGACCGGCGGCTTCGGTGCGCCAGCGCCGCAGGGCCCGCCGCATCAGGGCGGACCGGCGACGCCTCCGACGGGCTTCCCGGCCTTCGGCCAGCCGCACGGCGGGCCTCCCTCGCAGCCGACGCAGGCCCACGAAACGCAGCAACCACCACAGCAGGCTGCTCCGCAATCGGCGCCGCCACCGTCATAATCGCTAGCGGCGCGTACGCAACCTTCGCGCGTACGGGATCGTGCGAGGAGCGACGCAGCTAGTGGACAACCGGCCAGTCGGCACACGTCAGGCACGCGACCTACTCAGAGTCGCGTTCGCGCCGTCGGCCATCGCGTTGGTCGTCATCGCGGCCGTCGTGTTGGTGCAGTTGGTGATCGCCAACAGCGACATGACGGGCGCGTTCGGCGCGATCGCCAGCATGTGGCTGGGCGTGCACCAGGTGCCGGTGTCCATCTCGGGTGCCGAGCTGGGCGCGATGCCACTGCTACCGATGCTGGCGATGGTGTGGGGAACGGCGCGCACCACCGCGGCGGCCACCAGGGCGGGCACGTCGTGGTTCGTCATCAGGTGGATCGTCGCGTCGGCGCTTGGCGGCCCTCTGCTGATCGCCGCGATCGCGCTTGCGGTGATTCACGACGCGTCGTCGGTGCTGACGGAACTTCAGACACCCAGTGCGAGCCTGGCGTTCGGGTCCGTGCTGGCCGTGCACCTCGCGGGCGCGCTCATCGGGGTCGGCACGCGGGTGTGGCGACGGCTGAGGACATTGCCGAACGCGCCGGCGTGGCTGCCCGACGCGGTCCGCGCCGCGTCGGCGGGCGTGCTCGCGTTGTTCGGCCTGTCCGGGGTGGTCACGGTCGGATCGATGATCGTGCACTGGAGCACGATGGACACGCTGTTCAAGATCACCGATTCGGCGTTCGGTCAGTTGAGCCTCACCCTGTTGTCGATGCTGTACGTGCCCAACGTGATCGTCGGCACGGCCGCCGTCGCCGTCGGGTCCAGTGCGCACGTGGGCCTTGCCACGTTCAGCTCGTTCACCGTGCTTGGCGGTGACGTCCCCGCGCTGCCGGTGCTGGCCGCGGTGCCGTCCCCGCCCCTTGGGCCCATCTGGGTGGCGCTGCTGATCGTCGCGGCGGCCTCGGCGGTGGCGGTTGGCCAGCAGTGCGCGCGACGGCCCGTACCGCTGGCTCCTGCGGCGGCCAAGTTGGCCGTCGCCTCGGCGCTCGCGGCCATCGTGATGGCATTGCTCGGCCACGCGGGCGGGGGGCGCCTTGGCAACTTCGGCGAGGTCGGTGTCGACCAGACCACGTTCGGTCCCGCGGTGTTCCTGTGGTTCCTCACCATCGGCGGCGTGACCGTCGTCATGACCGGCGGTGTCGTGCGTGGGCCCATGGTCCGGCGCGCGCCCGCCGCGGCGCCGAGACCGGCGCCCGAACCCGAACCCCAGCCGCCACCAGTGCCGACGGTCGACGACGACGAACCCGAGGAGGAGGAGGAAGCGCAGTACGAGCCCGCCTTCGAGGAGCCGGACGCCGACGACGTGATCGTCGCCGAGATCGTCGAGGACGAACCGGAGCAGCCGCCGTACGTCCGCGACGAGCCGGTCGCACCCCCGGTGGCCGCACCCATCAGGACCCCCGCGCCGGACGTGTTCGACCTCGACGACGACCCCGAGTCGCACTTCCTGACCGACGACGATGCGGGATTCGAGCCAGGAATCCCCGAACCACACGCAGGCAGCGACGAGCCGCGCCGCTCCTCCGATTAGGCTGCATCGCGTGCAGCCCCAGCCTCCCCTTCGCGTGCCCGCCAGCGCACCGGCCCGGCTGGTGGTCCTCGCCTCTGGCACGGGCTCGCTGCTGGAGTCGCTGCTCGAGGCCGCCGTCGGTGACTATCCGGCGCGGGTCGTCGCGGTGGGCACCGATCGGGACTGCCGGGCGCTGGAGATCGCCGCGGCCGCCTCGTTGCCCTCCTACACGGTCCGTCTCGGCGAGCACGCCGACCGGCACGCCTGGGACACCGCGATCACCGAGGCGACGGCAGCCCAAGAGCCCGATCTGGTGGTGTCGGCGGGGTTCATGAAGATCCTTGGTCCCCAATTCCTTTCGCGGTTCCTGGGCCGGGTGGTCAACACGCATCCCGCGTTGCTGCCCGCGTTCCCCGGTGCGCACGCGGTGCCCGAATCCCTGGCCTACGGTGTCCGGGTGACCGGCTGCACGGTGCATCTCGTCGATGCGGGGATGGACACCGGCCCGATTCTGGCGCAGGAGGCGGTGGCGGTCCTCGACGGGGATGACGAGAGCGCTCTGCACGAGCGGATCAAGGTCGTCGAACGGCGGCTGTTGGTGGAAGTGCTTGCCGCGATGGCTACTCGCGGTGTGACGTGGACAGGACGAAAGGCGGCGATCGGATGACCGACCAGGACGGCAGGCGGCCGATTCGGCGCGCGCTGATCAGCGTGTACGACAAGACTGGGCTCGCCGAGCTGGCTAGTGGCCTGCACGCCGCGGGCGTGGCCATCGTGTCGACCGGCTCCACCGCGAAAACCATTGCGGCAGGCGGTGTCCCCGTCACCCCGGTCGAGGACGTCACCGGTTTCCCCGAAGTACTCGACGGCCGGGTGAAGACCCTGCACCCCAGGGTGCACGCCGGCCTGCTGGCCGACACCCGCAAGGCCGAGCACCTGGCCGCGCTGGAGGAGCTGGAGGTGGCCGCCTTCGAGCTGGTGATCGTCAACCTGTATCCGTTCACCGACACGGTCGAATCCGGTGCCAGCGAGGACGAGTGCGTCGAGCAGATCGACATCGGCGGGCCGTCCATGGTGCGCGCCGCTGCCAAGAACCATCCCAGCGTCGCGGTGGTCGTCGAGCCGCTCGGCTACGACGGCGTGCTGGCCGCGGTGCGCGCGGGCGGTTTCACGTTGGCCGAACGAAAGAGGCTGGCGTCGTTGGCGTTTCGGCACACTGCGGAGTACGACGTCGCCGTGGCGAGCTGGATGGGCTCGACGCTGGCGCCGCAGGCGGATGGTGCGCCGTCGCCCGAGTGGTTCGCCGGGACGTGGAAGCGCGCGGCGGTGCTGCGCTATGGCGAGAATCCACACCAGCAGGCCGCGCTGTACCGCGACGACGCGTCGTGGCCTGGTCTGGCGCAGGCCGACCAACTGCACGGCAAGGAGATGTCGTATAACAACTACACCGACGCCGACGCGGCGTGGCGGGCCGCGTTCGACTACGAGCAGACCTGTGTGGCGATCATCAAGCACGCCAACCCATGTGGCATCGCGGTGTCGTCGCTATCGGTCGCCGATGCGCATCGCAAGGCCCACGAGTGCGATCCGCTGAGCGCGTTCGGCGGCGTGATCGCGGCCAACACCGCCGTCAGCGTCGAGATGGCCGAGACCGTCGCGGAGATCTTCACCGAGGTGATCATCGCGCCTGCCTATGAACCGGGGGCCGTCGAGATCCTGGCCCGCAAGAAGAACGTCCGCGTGCTGGTGGCGTCCGAACCCCAGGGCGGCGGCACCGAGTTCCGTCAGGTCAGCGGCGGTCTGCTGGTTCAGCAGCGCGACGCGCTCGACGCGCCCGGTGACGACCCCAACACCTGGACGCTGGCCACCGGCACGCCCGCCGACCCCGACACCCTGGCCGACCTGGTGTTCGCCTGGCGGGCCTGCCGGGCGGTGAAGTCCAACGCGATCGTCGTCGCGAAGGGCGGTGCGACCGTCGGCGTCGGGATGGGTCAGGTCAACCGGGTCGACGCGGCCCGGCTCGCGGTCGAGCGGGCGGGTGACCGCGTGCAGGGCGCCGTGGCGTCCTCAGATGCGTTCTTCCCGTTCCCCGACGGGCTCGAGGTCTTGACGGCCGCGGGTGTGAAGGCGATCGTCCACCCCGGCGGCTCGATGCGCGACGACGTGGTCACCGAGGCCGCCGCGAAGGCGGGGATCACGCTCTACCTCACGGGTGCAAGGCACTTCGCACACTGAGCGCCTCGGCCCTCGGCTTCTTCGAGAGCGTCGGCACCAACCACGTGCACAGGACCAGGTTGTAGGCGGCCAACACTCCGTAGAGCAGGGTGTCGCGCGGGTCGAACCCGAGAATCCCAGGGGTGTGACGGGCGGCTTCGACGGCGCAGACGATGGTCAGGGCCGCCCAGCCGCCTCCCGCGATCAAGCTGAACCCCAAGGTCGTCCAGCGCCCGAGGCAGGCGAGGACGGCCAGGGATCCGCCTGCCATCAGAAGGCCGCCGTGCAGTGGCGTGACCGTGAGTCCGAGGATCGGCATGCCCTCGGGGCCGAAGCGCAGGTTGGCCATCGACCAGGCCAGCGCGAAACCGCCGAGGATTCCGATCAGGAGTCCCTGACCCAGCAGCGCGAGGTGGGCGATCCGGAACCGCGACGTCGCCCGATCCGGCGCAGGAGCCATCTCCCGGCGTATCCCGTCCCGTTGTCCAAGCACGTGGTCCAGTCTGCCGCCGGTTGCTCCACAATGATTGACGCACAAGCTGATTGCCAGGTGATCTCATCACGGTTCACAGGGAGTTGACTGGCAGTTTGCTGAGTGTGCCGACATGCCGTGACCAACGCCGATCGCGCCGTCCCGAAGCGGTATCGTCACCTTCGATGAACGGGCGACTGAAGCGTGGTGTCGCGTTGAGCGCGATCGCGATGCTGTCGGTGACGGCCTGCGCCACGCACCAGGAGCCGACGACGTCGATCACCGTCTACGCGGCCTCCGCGTTGATCAAGAGCTTCACCGCGATCGGCAAGAAGTTCGAGGCGGAGAATCCCAGAGTTTCGGTGGAATTCGTGTTCGCTGGCTCCCCGGAGCTCTCGACCGCGCTCGCAGACGGGGCGTCCGCGGACGTCTTCGCCTCGGGTGACCCCGCCGACATGACGGTGGTGGCTGGCGCGGGCGCGGTCTCCGGGACGCCGGTGCCGTTCGCGACGGACCGGCTCGTCGTCGTCACCCCGGCCGGCAATCCACAGCACCTGACGTCGTTGGCCG
>NZ_JBOGDD010000536.1:0-4921 GCF_050701675.1 Mycobacterium sp.
CGTTGCGGAGCCATCTGATCGATCGATGGGACGGCCGGCTTGCCGAGACCGCCGAGCAAGCCGTCGGGTTGATCATCGGGATCATGCGGGGAGCGGCCGACGCCGAGAAGGGTCCGCCCTTCCGCGACGGCACCGTCGTCGAACACCTCCGGGCGACCCGCGACGTCTCGATGATCCGGCTGCAGCTGGACAGCGCGCTCTACTTCCATCCCGGCCAGTACGTCACCGTTCAGGTGCCACAGTGGCCGCGGCGCTGGCGGTACCTGAGCCCGTCGATCCCCGCCGACCGCAGTGGCGCCATCGAGTTTCACGTGCGCTCGGTCGCGGGCGGCATGGTCAGCACCGCGATCGTCGGTGAGACGAAGCCGGGCGATCGGTGGCGGCTGTCCAATCCCCACGGCGCGATGCACGTCGACCGCAACGGCGGTGACGTGCTGATGGTGGCCGGCGGAACGGGCCTTGCTCCGCTGCGGTCGATCATCATGGATCTCAGCCGCTTTGGCGTGAACCCGAGGGTGCACCTGTTCTTCGGCGCACGCTATCCGTGCGACCTCTACGACCTGAGGACACTCTGGCAGGTCGCGTCGACCAACCCGTGGCTGTCGGTGACCCCGGTATCGGAATACTCCACCAACCCGCCATGGGCCGCCGACTATCCCGACGTCGAGCCACCCCGCGGGTTGCACGTCCGCCAGACCGGGACGCTGCCCGAGGTGGTGACGAAGTACGGCAGCTGGGGTGATCGGCAGATCCTGGTGTGCGGCGGGCCGCAGATGGTCGCGGCGACGAAGGCCGCCCTGATCGCCAAGGGTGCGAACGCGCACAGCATCCAACACGATCCACTCGTCAGCTGAGCGTGACAGAATCGCCCACATGTCCGAGTTCGAGACCGTCACGCTGCAGGACCCGTCGTCGTCGCTGACAGCCTCCGTCGTACCGCTGGCGGGCATGGTCGTCACCTCGCTCAACGACGGTGCGGACGAGTTCCTCGGCCAGCGCCGCGGCCTCGACGCCTACATCACCGCGGGCAAGACCATGGGCATCCCGATCCTGTATCCGTGGGCAAACCGGTTGAGCGCCAGCAAGTATGGCATCAACGGCGCCGTCGTGTCCCTGACTGCGGGCACCGGCGGCGTGCGCAGTGACGAGCACGGCGTGCCGATCCACGGCGTCCTCGCCGCCTATCCCGGCTGGCTGGTGACCGAACGGTCCGAGAACTCGCTGAAGGCCGTCCTCGACTACGGCGGCAGGCCGCGGCTTCTCGCGTCGTTCCCGTTTCCCCACGTGCTGACACAGCAGGTGACGCTCGCCGACCGCACGCTGACGATCGAGACCACCGTGATGCCGACCACCGCGGCGTCCGTGCCGCTGTGCTTCGGATATCACCCGTATCTGAGGATTCCCGGCGTACCACGCGAGGAGTGGCTGCTGCAGACCCCGACCATGCGCCACCTCCCGGTGGACAACTGGGGCATCCCGACCGGCGCGACCGAGGACTGGACCGGTTCGACCGAACCGCTGGGGACCACCGTGTACGACGACGGCTTCGACCAGGTGCCCGACGGCGCGGTTTTCGCCCTCTCGGGCGGCGACCACCGCGTCGAGGTCAAGTACGAGAAGGGCTACCCCGCCGCACAACTGTTCGCACCGAGCAACGACGACGTCGTCGGCATCGAGCCGATGGCCGCCCCGACCGACTCGCTGCGCCGGGGCAACTACCGCTTCGCCGTCGCGGGCAAGCCGGAGAAGTCGCGGTTCTCGATCACGGTGGTCTAGCGGGCCCTTGCTACTCCTGACGTCGCCGCCGGGCGGCTCCGGGCTGCCAGACCACCAACGCGGTGCTCTTCGGCATCACGGCCAGGTCGCGGCGCTGGTTGGCCCGCAGGCGGTCCAGCTCGTCGGCCATCTCGTGCATTCTCGAGCGCAGCGCCTCGACCTGATTGGTCAGCTCGATGATTCGCTTGATGCCCGCGAGGTTGACGCCCTCGTCCTGCGACAGCCGCTGCACCTCGCGGAGCAGGTCGACGTCGTGCTGTGAGTAGCGGCGCCCGCCGCCAGAGCTGCGCTGCGGACTGACCAGGCCGAGCCGGTCGTAGGTACGCAGCGTCTGCGCGTGCATACCCGCCAGCTCGGCGGCCACCGAGATCAGGAACGTCCTGGCCTCGTCATGGTTGCGCTTGGCGCTCATTACGCACCTGCCCAGCCGGCCCGCGGGTCGAACCCGCTTGCCCGCTCGGCCTTGGCGTAGGCCTCGAGCGCCTCGGCCGCCTCACCCTCGAGGTTCGGCGGAACCGCGACCTTGACGGTGACCAGCAGATCCCCATGACCTCCGGCACGCTTGGGCACCCCGCGTCCGCGGACCCGCAGGATGCGACCGTCGGACGTGCCCTTCGGCACCCGCACCCCGACCTTGCCCTCGAGCGTTGGCACGGAAAGCGTTGTGCCCAAGGCGAGTTCGTGGAAACTGACGGGAACGCTCACGGTGAGGTCGTCGCCGTCGCGGCCGAACACCTTGTCCGGCCGTACGTGCACGGTCACGAACAGGTCGCCGGAAGGCGCGCCACGCAGGCCCGCCTCGCCCTGGCCGGCCAGGCGGATGCGTTGACCGTCCTCGACCCCGGGTGGGATCCGCACGTTGATGGTGCGGGTGCGGGTCGTCACGCCCGTGCCGTGGCATTCGTCGCACGGATCCTCGATGATCGAGCCGCTGCCCCGGCATTCGGTGCACGGTTCGGAGAACCCGAACGCGCCCTGGTTGCGGTTGATGACACCCGCGCCGTTGCAGCTCGGACACACCTTGGGGCTGGTGCCCGGGCGGGCCCCACTGCCGTGGCAGTTGGTACACGGCGCCGGACTGGTTAGCCGCAGCGGCATCGCCACGCCCTTGGTGGCCTCGAGGAACGACAGCTCCGTCTCGGTCTCCAGGTCGTTGCCGCGGCGCGGACGGCTGGGCCGCGGCTGTTGTGCGCCGCGTCCGAACAGTCCACCGAAGAGGTCGCCGATGTTCGCGCCACCCGTTTGGGGGGCGGCGTCGAACAGGTCGCCGAGGTTGAATTCGACTCCGTCGCCACCGTATCCGCCGAAGTTGCCGCCACTGCCTGCGCCGTTGAACCGGCGACCGCCGCCGTTGGCGAACAAGCGCCGGGTCTCGTCGTACTCCTTACGCTTGGCCTTGTCCAAGAGGACGTCCTTGGCCTCACCCACGGCCTTGTACCGCTCTTCGGCTCTCGTGTTGTCCGGGTTGCGGTCGGGATGGTTCTCGGCCATCAACTTGCGAGCGACGCGCTTGATCTCGTCGTCGCTGGCATCGGAGGTGACGCCGAGCTCCTTGTAGAAGTCCTTCTCAACCCATTCTCGCTGGACCATGCTGCGTCACCTCCTCACCTATCTTCATGTCGTTCCTGCGCTTACTGACTTGATTCTGAGTTGCCGGCGCCGATCTGCGCGCCACCGGCGTCAGAATTCTCGGTCGTGTCGGGTGTTGTGTCGGATATGGCATCGACGACGCCCACCATCGCGTGCCGGAGCACGGGGCCTTCCCCGAGCCGGTAGCCCTGGCGCATCACGGTCCCGATCACGGGGTTGGTGCCGTCGCCCTCGTTCTGCACGGCCTCGTGCAGTGACGGGTCGAACGGGTCGCCCTCCACACCGAAGGCCACCAGTCCGATGGCCTGCAGTGCGCCAGTGAGCTTGTCCGCGACCGACTTCAGTGGACCCGTTTCCAGGTCACCGTGGCGGCGCGCCCGCTCGAGATCGTCGAGCACGGGCAGCAGTTGCGTGGCCGCGAAGGCCTTGCCCCGTTCGGCGGCAGCCTGTTCCTGTCGGACGGACCGCTTGCGGTAGTTGTCGTATTCCGCCTTGACGCGTTGCAGCGTCGCCTTGAGTTCGGCGGCTTCATCGTTCACGGCTACCGGTTCCGGCTCCGACGCCGGCCCACTGGGGGCCGACGCCGGGTCACGGACTTCACCCGTTTCGGGATCGACGCGCCGTCTGTCGGTGATGGTCACCGGCTCTTGCGGATCGTTCTCCTGGGTCACTTGTTCTCCTGCTCGTCGTCTTCGACGACCTCCGCGTCCACCACGTTGTCGTCGGCCTGCGAAGCGGACCCGTCACCAGCGGCCTGCTCGGCCTGGGTGGCCTCGTAGATCGCCTGGCCGAGCGCCTGGGACTCGACGCCCAGCTTCTCCATCGCGGACTTGATCGCCGTGATGTCGGTGCCCTCGAGGGCGGACTTCGCCTCCGCGATGGCACCCTCGACCTTGGTCAGCGTCTCCTCGGGAACCTTGGAGCCGCCCTCGCTTTCGCGCTGTTCCTTGATGAACTTCTCGGTCTGGTAGACCAGCGCTTCGGCATCGTTGCGGGCGGTGGCCTCCTCACGGCGCTTGCGGTCTTCCTCGGCGTGGGCCTCGGCGTCCTTGATCATCCGATCGATGTCCTCCTGGGAGAGGCCGGAGCCCTCCTGGATCTTGATCGTGTTCTCCTTGCCGGTGCCCTTGTCCTTGGCGGTGACGTGGACGATGCCGTTGACGTCGATGTCGAAGGTGACCTCGATCTGCGGCGTGCCACGCGGGGCGGGCGGGATGCCGGTCAGCTCGAAGCTGCCGAGCAGCTTGTTCGCCGACGCGATCTCGCGCTCACCCTGGAAGACCTGGATCTGCACCGACGGCTGATTGTCGTCGGCCGTGGTGAAGGTCTCCGACCGCTTGGTCGGAATGGTGGTGTTGCGCTCGATGAGCTTGGTCATCACGCCACCCTTGGTCTCGATGCCCAGCGACAGCGGTGTCACGTCGAGCAGCAGGACGTCCTTGACCTCACCGGCCAGCACACCTGCCTGCAGCGCGGCACCGACGGCCACGACCTCGTCGGGGTTGACCCCCTTGTGGGGCTCCTTGCCGGTGAGGCCCTGGATGAGGTCGTAGAT
>NZ_JBOGDD010000537.1:0-7297 GCF_050701675.1 Mycobacterium sp.
GGTCGAGGTCGATGACGCCAGCGCGGTTCAGCACCAGCAGACTGACCACCAGCACCCACGCCGGGAAGGCCAGCGTGATCCACATGCTCACGTCGGCCGAGATCAGTAGCGCCACCGACGCCGCGTAGGTCGTGTACACCAGCCACCGCGGCATCAGAGAAGTCTTGAGCCAGATCGTGGCCAGCGACATCATGAACACCGCAGCCATGCGCAGCGCATAGGTCTTGGTCAGGGTCGTCATCAGCGTCTGGCCGAACGCGACCACGTCGGCGTCGGCCCCGAACCCGTGAGTCGATGACAGCGCCACCCCCACTGCGCTGGCGACGAACGTCATCCCAAGGAACAGCAGTCCGCTCCCGAGGAACACCGACGCGAAGAACTTGTCCTCGAAGCGGCCGAAGCCGTCACGCACCACCCCGATGAACCACAGGAACGTAATGCCGGAGAACGGCATCAGGATGGCCGCGATGCGGACCTTCGTCTTGGCGCCGTCCAACCATGGGGTGCCGATCTCGGGGTGGTCGGGGAGCGCGGTCCGGATCAGGACGAGAGCGGTGCCGAACAGCAGCGCGAACAGAACGCCCGCCACTGCCGCCGCCCGAGGAGTCGAGAGTATGCGGAGCTGCTTGGCCGCGGGGTGTTCGCTCACCGCGTCATGGTGACAGAGCGAACCCCGTAAACGGGTCGAAACTGCAGTGCGCTCGCGATTCGCGGCGCGCTCAGGGTTGGCCGGGGAGCAGCCGGATCATCAATCCGTTGGCCTCCGCGCACAGCGTGCCGTCGGGGCGACGCAGTTCGGCGTTGACGAACGCCTTGCGGCCCTCGACCGAGCGGATCCACGCCCGCGCGTTCAGTTCGACGTCGATCGGCGTGACGCTGCGGTAGTCGACGTGCAGGAAACCGGTGCGGCTGATCGGTCGGCCCGCGGCGTGGATCACCATGCCGAACGTCGAATCGAACAGCAGCGGTAGCACCCCGCCGTGGACGGCCGAGTTGCCACCGACGTGAAAGCGACTGAACTGCACGGTCAATTCGACGCCGTCGGCTTCGAATCTGGTCACCCGATAGGGCGGCATGAGCAGGCTGCCCGAACCGGGAAGGGTGGGCACCCGGCTGGCCGGACCGACGCCCTCTGGCGCCTCGAACGGGTCGAGAAGCTTGACGAGTTCCTCGACGCGGGCGGCCGCGTCGATCCACGTGTCGCTGTCCGGGTCGGCCGACACCGCGAGGTCCTGCAACCGACGCATCGACGCCAGGAACGGTCCGAAACCCGGTCCTGGCGTTGCGGGTTCGAACAGGGGAAACCCGCCGTGCCGGTCGTACTCCGGGTCCGCTTCTGTCACTGCGGAGCCAGGATGTCGCGGCGCACGATCGTCTGGTCCCGCCCTGGCCCGACGCCGATGCACGAAACATGGGCGCCTGCAAGCTCTTCCAGACGCAGGACGTAGTCGCGCGCCTTGGCGGGCAGGTCGTCGAATTCGCGTGCGTCGGAGATGTCCTCCCACCAACCGGGCAGTTCCTCGTAGATGGGTTCGGCGCGGGCGATGTCGCTCTGGGTCATCGGCATCTCATTGGTGCGCTTGCCATCGACGGTGTAGCCCACGCACACCGGCACGGTCTCGAGGCTCGACAAGACGTCGAGCTTGGTCAGGAAGTAGTCGGTGATGCCGTTGACGCGGGTGGCGTAGCGGGCGATCACGGCGTCGAACCAGCCGCAGCGACGGGCCCGCCCGGTGGTGACGCCCACCTCGCCGCCGGTCTTGGACAGGTAGGCGCCGTACTCGTCGAACAGTTCGGTCGGGAAGGGCCCCGACCCGACCCTGGTGGTGTAGGCCTTCAGGATGCCAAGCACCGCGGTGATGCGGGTCGGCCCGATCCCGGAGCCGACGGCTGCACCACCCGCCGTCGGATTCGACGACGTGACATAGGGATACGTGCCGTGGTCAACGTCGAGCAGGGTGCCCTGAGAGCCCTCCAGCAGCACCGTCTCGCCGTTCTCCAGTGCCTCGTTGAGCAGCAGCCTGGCATCGGCGATGCGGTGCTTGAAGCCCTCGGCCTGCGTCAGCAGCGCCTCGAGCACCTCCTGCGGGTCGAGCGCCTTGCGGTTGTAGATCTTGACGAGCACCTGGTTCTTGAATTCCAGTGCGGCCTCGATCTTCTGAGTCAGCGACTCCGGGTCGAGGACATCGGCCACGCGGATGCCGATGCGCGCGATCTTGTCCTGGTAGCACGGTCCGATGCCGCGACCCGTCGTACCGATCTTCTTACTGCCCATGTAGCGCTCGGTCACCTTGTCGATCGCCACGTGGTACGGCATCAACAGGTGCGCGTCGGCCGAGATCAGAAGGCGTGAGGTGTCGACGCCGCGGTCATCGAGACCCTTGAGCTCGGTGAGCAGCACCCCCGGATCCACGACGACGCCGTTGCCGATCACGTTGGTGACACCGGGCGTCAGAATGCCCGACGGTATGAGGTGAAGTGCGAAGTTCTCACCGTTGGGCAGGACGACGGTGTGCCCGGCGTTGTTCCCCCCCTGGTATCGAACAACCCACTGGACGCGACCACCGAGAAGGTCGGTGGCCTTTCCCTTGCCCTCGTCGCCCCATTGGGCGCCGATGAGGACGATTGCCGGCATGGCGTTCTCTCCCGCTCATCTCTGCCTCGATACTGTGGCAGCCGGTGACACACCCTATCTGACCTGATCCCCTGCTGTTTGCAAGGAGTGCGTTGGCCACCCCAGATGCCTCCCCCGATGTCGTCGTGCTGAGCTTCGGCGGCCGTCGCGTGCCCCGGCCCCTTGCCGACTTACCCGCCGTGTCCGTCGCCGATCCGGCCGAGGTGGACGCCGTGGTCGACGCGCGGCGGCTGATCGTGCTTGGAACGCACGGGGACCTCGCGGTGGTGCTGTCGCGGCTGCTGCGCGCCGACCGCCTCGACGTCGAGGTCGCGTTCGTCCGGCGGGGCCTCTCAGCCCGCCGGGCGCGCACCGCGGCGGCCCGACGGGTCCCGTTGATCCGCGACGAGACGGGTGCCGTGCTGGCCCGCGCGGCCCTCTGGCTGCCACCCGGGGACACCGCGCGCACCGTCGCGGGTGAAGCGGTCGTCGACGACACCGTGCTGTTCGACGGCGACGTGACGGGCGTGCGGATCGAGCCGACCTCCGAGCTGCCCGGTCTGCGCGCCCGCGTTCTCACCGGCTGGATGCGACCGCGACGTTGGGTGACCGGGCGCGCCGCGCAGCTTGGGACGACGGGAACCCTGGTGGTGCGCGACGGCACCATGGCGCTTCGCCCAGCGCGGAGGTCGACGTTCTACCGCAACACGCAGGGCTGGTTATCGGTTCGTTGAAGTACGGCGGGCTGGGGGTCCCCCCGCTTGCGGGGGAGAGCGAAGCGACTCGGGAATTGAAGTAGTTTCGTGTGGTGAGCATCCGTCCGCTGCGCCAGTCGGTGCGCCCGAGCCCGATCTTTCTGGCGATCGTGGCGATCACCGCCGTCGGCGGAGTGGTTGCGTGGCTGGCCCAATTCGACCGCACGCCACTGGCCTATGTCGGGGTCTTCGTCTTCGTCATATTCGGCTGGCTGGTGTCGCTGTGCCTGCACGAATTCGGCCACGCCTACACCGCGTGGCGCTTCGGCGACCACGACGTCGAGATCCGCGGCTACCTGACACTGAACCCGCTGAAGTACTCCAATCCCCTGCTGTCGCTGGGGCTGCCCGTGGTGTTCATCGCCCTCGGCGGGATCGGCCTTCCTGGTGGCGCGGTGTATCTGCGCACCTGGTCGATGACCAAGCGGCAGCGGACCATCGTGAGCCTGGCGGGGCCGTTCGCCAACGTCGTGCTGGCAATCGTGCTGCTGGTGCTCACCCGGGTCTTCTTCGACCCCGCGCACGCGGTCTTCTGGTCGGCCGTCGCGTTCCTTGGCTTCCTTCAGGTGACTGCCGTGTTGCTCAACCTGCTGCCCATCCCTGGCTTGGACGGGTACGGCGCGCTGGAACCACATCTGAAGCACGAGACGCAGCGCATGCTCGAACCGGTCAAGCAATGGGGTTTCCTGATCCTGTTCGTCCTGCTGTTCGCCCCGCTGCTGAATCAGTGGTTCTTCTCGATCGTGTTGTGGTTCTTCGATCTGTCCAACGTGCCGGGCGGCCTGGTGTCGATCGGTAGCCAGCTCACGCGGTTCTGGTCCGCCTGGCTCTAGATCGGGCCGATGAACCCACGGTGGCCCATTGCGGTGCGCGCAGCCATCAGCACCGCGATTCCCGTCGTCGCGGGCTGGGCGGCGGGAAACGTCGGGTCCGGGCTGCTCGCCACCCTTGGCGCCTTCACCTCACGGTTCGGTGGTGACCGGCCATATCTGAACCGCGGCATTCAACTGGCCGTGGTTTCGGTGGCACTCGCCGCCGCGGTCGCGGCGGGCTGCTGGGCGGCCGAGGTGCCGTGGCTCGGAGTCGCCGTCGTCTCCGCGGTGGCGGTCGCCGCCGTGTGGCTGTGCAACGCGCTGGCGGTCGGGCCGCCCGGCGCGTACGTGTTCGCGCTGGCCTGTGCGGCCGGTGTGGGGGTGTCGGCGCAGCACCTGGCGCCATGGCAGACCGGCGCCCTGGTGCTCTCGGGTGGGGCGGTGGCGTGGCTGGTGCAGATGGCGGGCGCCCTGCGCGGTCGACGCCACCCCGAGCGCGCCGCGGTCTCGGCGGCAGGCGCGGCGGTGGCCGCCTACGCCGAGGCGATCGGGTCGCCTGATGAGCTCGCCGCCCGGCATCGCGCCGCGACCGCTCTGCACGCGGCGTGGAACGCGTTGATCAGCTTTCAGCTCGTCGAGCGCTCGGACGGCACGCTGCAGCTCCTGCGCGCCGCCAACCACGCGCTGCACGTCGTGTTCACCGACGCGATGTCGGCGGCCGCCGTCGGCGACGAGCCTGCCCCCGATGCCGCCGCGACCGCTCGCGGGATCGCCGCGCTCGCGCTTCCTCCCGAGACCGTCGCGACGCGCGACACCGACCGGGTTCCGCTCGGCCGCCCCGCTGCGTCCACCCTGCTGCTTCGGGCGCTCCGACCCGGATCGCACATCCGGCACGTCATGGTGCGGGTCGCGATCGCGGCACCGCTCGCGGGCGCCGCGGCGTCGCTGCTGGGCATCGGCCACGCCTATTGGGCGATCGCAGCCGCGGTCCTGATCCTGCACCAGGGCGCAGACCGCAGCCGCACCCTGCGGCGGGGCGCCGACCGGTTGTCGGGCACCTGGGTGGGCCTCGCGCTCGCCGCGGGCATCCTCTGGCTGCACCCGCAGGGATTGTGGCTCGCGCTGATCCTGGCGGCTCTGCAGCTGGTGATCGAGATGCTCGTGGTGCGCAACTACGGGCTGGCGTCGGTCTTCATCACCGCCGCCGCGCTGACCATCGCCACCGGCACCCGAGAAGTCGACATCGCCGAACTGCTGCTCGCCAGGGGCAGCGACACCCTGGTCGGATGCGCCGTCGGCGTCGCGGTCTTCCTGGTGACCAGCCGGTTCCAGGAGTCCAGCAGGCTCGTCGACTCCATTGCCGACGCTCTCGACGCCGCCGCGGCGACCTCCGCCCACCTCGCCGCCGACACGTCGACCCTCGCGGCCAGGACCGCGCGCCGGGACCTGCAGTTGGCGGCGATCGACCTGCGGGACGCCGCCGACGCCGCCGAAGCCGGTTCGGCCGTCCTGCGCGCCACCGGCGAGCGGCTGCAACCGGCCGTCCTCGCGACCGAGCACATCGCGTACGGCACGATCACCGCCTGCTGGCAGATGGAGAAACACGGGACGGACCCGCTGTTCGGAGCCGGGGATGCGCGGGCCTACCAAACGCAGCTGCACGGGCTCGCCATCTCAGTGCGGACTGCGACGCCGCCACCGGAGCTGGAGACCTTCCCCGACTTCCTGGCCGACGACGTCACCGCGCTGCGCGACGCTCTGCGGCAGAACTCCCGTTAAGCGTGGCCGAGCTCCGCGCGCGCCGAGGGGTCACAGTCGTCGAGCAGGTCCAGGCACCGCTGGTACTCCTCGGTCTCACCGATGGCGTCGGCGGCGTGCGCCAGCGCGGCGACACAGCGCAGGAAACCGCGGTTGGGCGGATGGGAGTAGGGCACCGGGCCGAAGCCCTTCCACCCGTTGCGGCGGAGCTGGTCCAGACCGCGGTGGTAACCGGTGCGCGCGTAGGCGTAGGCGGTGACCGCCTTGTCGTCGTCGAGCGCCTGCTCGGCCAACGTCGCCCAGGCCACCGACGCCGATGGATGCGCGGCGGCGACGATCGCCGGATTCTCGCCGGCGGCCAGCTCGGCCTCGGCCTCGGTGTCGCCGGGAAGCCGGACCGGATCAGGCCCCAGCAGGTCGCCCATGTGTGTCATGCGCTTATTGTGCCGTGCGGATCGTTACGTGTTCGTCGCAGGCATCGCCCAGCGTGGATGGATAAGCTCTGCAGTAGTCACGAGGGAGGGCTGAGCACGGATGTCGAACCCATCGGGGACGGACGAGAACAGCGAGCCGGTCGGAAGCGACGAGGCCGCGCCCGAGACCGAGGTGATCGACTCGGTCAGCCTGGCTGCCGAAACAGAAGCCGCCGAGGCCAATGAACCCGAGCGCAGATTCACCGCCCCATCGGGGTTCGACGCGGGCAAGACGCAGATCATCGAAACCGCGCCAGAGCCAGCCACCGAGATCATGTCCGTTTCGGAGGCCCCGGCAGGCGCCGCCGCGGCAGGCGCCAACACGGGGCCCATCGCACAGCCCGGATCCGTTGCGCCCCAGTTGATTCCCGGCCGTGGCGATTCTCAGAAACCGCCCGGCCGCCGCCGCAGTTGGGGCTGGGTCATCGCGGTGGTGCTCGTCATCGCGGCGCTGGCCGCGGTCGCCATCCTCGGCACGGTGCTGCTCACCCGTGACGACCCTCCTGCGGTGTCGCAGGAGGACATGGTGCGCACGACGATCCAGAACTTCGACTCCGCGATCCAGAAGGGCGACCTCTCGACGCTGCGCACCATCACGTGCGGCGAGACGGCGGACGGCTACGTGAGGTACGACGACGGGCAGTGGAACGACATCCACTCGCGCGTCGCCGCCGCCAGGCAGTACCCCGTCGTGGCGAGCATCGATCAGGTCGTCGTCAACGACAACCACGCGGAGGCCAACGTCACGTCGTTCATGGCCTTCGACCCGTCGACCCGCTCGACGCGGAGCTTCGATCTGGAGTTCCGCGACGAGCAGTGGAAGATCTGCCAAGCCCCCCAGTAACCGTGCGATTTCGGCGCGCGTGGTTGCGCTGGGCGCAACGG
>NZ_JBOGDD010000538.1:0-5397 GCF_050701675.1 Mycobacterium sp.
GGACGGACTCGTTGATCAACTCGACCTGCGCGGCCTCGACCCCGGTCAGCGGTTCGCCCGTCAACGAATGCCACTTCACCTTGGCCAGGCTGAGCCGGTAGAGCCACATGCCGGTGAGGTACGAGCCCCACATCCGGCTGTACGGCGTGCCGATCACGGCGTCGTCGCTCGCGATGACGATGTCGGCGCACAGGGCATAGTCGCTGGCGCCACCCACACACCAGCCGTGTACTTGAGCGATCACCGGTTTGGACGCCCGCCAGATCGCCATGAACTTCTGCGTCGGCCCGGTCTCGCGCGCCGTCACGAAGGCGAAGTCCTTGCCCGGATCCCACTCGCCACCGGTGTTCATCGCCTCGCCCCAGTGGCTGAAGCCGCCGCCGAAGTCATAGCCGCCGGAGAACGCCCGCCCCGCGCCGCGCAGCACGATGACCTTGATCGCCGGGTCGCGCTCGGCGACTCCGATCGCGGCCTCGATCTCGTCGGGCATCGGCGGGACGATCGTGTTCAGGTGCTCGGGGCGGTTGAGGGTGATGGTGGCGACGGGCGGATCGGTCGCGTACAGGAGCGTTTCGAACTGCGGCATCAGTGAAGTCGAGCCAGTTCCGCCGCGGAAGTCAAGCGTCGTCGGTACCGCCGATGGGTAACCGGCGACGCGCGCCGTGCGCCTCTTCCTCCGGTTACGATGCAGGTGACCCATACCGAGTTCGCAAGATCGACGTGTTGAGTTTGCGTTATGACGCAGAAACGGTCGCTACTGTCCGCCTGGTTGCCGCGCGCCACCTCCGCACGCGACGCCCTGCTGCTGGGTCCGACGCGGCCGCCAAGGATCGTGGGACTGGCCGTCGGCGTCTCGCTCATTGCGGTCGAGAGCCTCTTCGTCCTTCTGCTCGACGAGAAGTCCCGCGGAGACGTCTTCGGTGTGGTCTTCGTGCTGGGTGTCCTGGTGGTCGCCACCGGGTGGGGTTTCTGGCTTGGGGCGATCACGGCGTTGGTGAGCGCCGTCGCCTACGAACACTTCCATCGCCTCGAAGGCGATGACTGGGTCGGAGTGGCCGCGTTCCTGATCGTGGCCCTGGCGGCGGCCGCTCTGGCCGAGCTGGCGCGGTCGCGCGCCGCCGAGGCTCAGCTACGCCGCCGACAGGTGCAGGACAGCCGTGACGATCTGGCCGTGCTCGCCGAACAACAGGCAGCCTTGCGGCGGGTGGCGACGCTCGTCGCGCGCGGGGCGCCCCCGACTGAGGTGTTCTCGGCGGTGGCGCTGGAGTTGGCCAGCCTTCTCGGTGTGCGGAATGCGTCGGTATGGCGCTACGAGACCGATGGCACCGCCACGCTCATGGCGGCCTGGGACGAACCAGGCGCGACGAAGATGCCCGTGGGCCGCCGGATTTCGCTTGAGGGCGACAACGTCGCGGCGATCGTGTTGCACACTGGGCGCCCGGCCCGGATGGACGACCATGACATCGCAGCCGGGCCGGCCGCCGCCCAGATTCGCGAGCTGGGCCTACAGGGAGGGGCCGGGGCCCCGATCGTCGTGAACGACAGGCGGTGGGGGGTGGCCGTCGTCGGCTGGTCGCGAGCCGACCCCATGCCCCCGGACACCGAGGGGCGCGTCGGAGACTTTGCCGACCTGGCCGCGATGGCGATTGCCAATGCACTGACGCGCGCCGATCTCACCGATTCTCGGGTACGGATCGTCGGGGCCGCCGACGATGCGCGGCGCCGCATCGAACGCGACTTGCACGACGGCGCCCAACAGCGCCTGGTGTCACTGGGGCTCGCCCTGCGCAATGCCGAGGCGGACGTGCCTACCGAGCTGGGGCCGCTTAGACGGCAAATCTCTCGGCTGGCGACCAGCGCAACCGAGGTTTCGAAGGATCTGCAGGAGCTCTCCCGCGGGATACACCCGGCGATCCTGTCCAACGGTGGGCTGGGGCCAGCGATCAAAACGCTGGCTCGCCGCTCCGCGGTCCCGGTCGAGCTAGACGTCACGGTCAGCGGTCGGCTGCCAGAACGGACGGAGGTGGCCACCTATTACGTTGTCGCAGAAGCACTCACGAACGCGGCCAAGTACGCACGGGCGTCCGTCGTGACGGTATCCGTGCACACCGAGGAGGACAGCCTGCACCTTTCGATCGCAGACGACGGCATCGGGGGAGCGGATACGTCCGGGGGATCTGGATTGATCGGTCTCGCCGACCGCGTCGAGGCCATCGGTGGCCGGATGACGATCTCCAGCCACCCAGGAGAAGGAACTTCACTGCGGGTGGTGATCCCCTTCGACGTCCACGTCCACGAGTGACGCGACCCCGCCCCGAGCAGGGCGAGCCCTCGCGTTGGGGCCGATACCGACTAACGGTAATGCGACGATTACCGGTAGCGGCAGAGTAGGCCGGTGGCTGGCGGTAATGCGAGGTCGCACGTTCAGGATCACGCTGGACTTCATCAATCGGATGACAGCCTCTCGTACAGAATCAGGTAGGGCCGATGACAATCGCACCAGATGCCGGGACTGAACCGGTACGGGTGGTCGTGGCCGAGGACGACGTCTTGCTCCGTGAGGGACTGACCAGCCTGCTGGACCGTTCAGGTTTTGACGTCGTCGGGCAGGCCGGCGATGGCGCGCAGTTGCTCGCCGCGGTGCGTGACAGAACGCCCCAGCTGGTGGTTGCAGACATTCGGATGCCTCCGACCCATACGACCGAGGGCCTCGATGCGGCCCGCACGATCCGTGAAGAGTCGCCGGACATCGCCATCTTGGTGCTGTCCGCGTACGTCGACGTCGTGCACGCGACGGAACTGCTCGCCAGCGGACACGGTGTCGGTTACCTGTTGAAGAGTCATGTCACCGACGTCGATGACTTCATCGACACGGTGGAGCGAATCGCCAAGGGGGCGTCGGTGATTGATCCATGGTTGGTGGCCGAGTTGGTATCGGTCCGGCGGCGCGACGATCCTCTCGCACGGCTCACCAACCGGGAGCGCGAGGTACTGGCGCTGATGGCGGAGGGACTGTCCAACGCCGGCATCGCACATCGGATGTGGGTGGCCGAAGGCACCGTGCAGAAGCACGTCCGCAGCATCCTCGCCAAGCTGAACCTTCCAGAGACCGGCGATGATCATCGGCGAGTGCAGGCGGTGGTCGCCTTTCTCGACGCATCTTGACCGGGATCCACCAGCTCGCCGGTCACCAGGGCTCGGCGCAACGCCTCAATTGGCCGAAGGTGCTGCCGAAGCGGTGGGCGCAGCGGCGATGGCGACTGCGGCTGCTCCAGAAATGAATAGCGTTGTGATGGAGCGTATTACGATTGACACGGTGTAACCCTTGTCGTGGTGGTTCACCCTCGTGTGGGCTACTTCCAGAGTCATCCTCCGGCGTGCCGATGTCATACCTGCTGCCACCCAATGTGTCCCACCCGCCAGCGGTCACATTCAAGGCGATGCCGTCGCGCAACGTTTCTGGCGCGGCCGCCCATTCCGCGACGCAGCGCTGGGTCCGTCAACAGACGTAGAAGTGCGGCAGCCATCACGGACGCGTCGCCAGGTGGGTAGACGAGCCCCGCAATGGCAGGTAGGAGCAGGTGCACCGTGGCCGGGTCGGCCGGAGCGACGACTGGCCTGCCCAGCGCCAACACATCCACTAGCGTCGTGGTCTCAGACGAATCGCCGAGCACCACGAGATCGGCGGCGGCCACCAGCTCCGACCACCGGCCGAGGCGGGGACCCCTCACTACGTGAACGCTGCTCCCGACGCCTCGCGCAGAGGTGTGCCGCGTCACGAAGGAGCGCTGCGCACCCGCCCCGAGGAGCACGAGCTGTGACGTGCACCGCTTCCGCACGGTGACGAATGCGTCAGCCAGTTGTCGGGCGTGAGTGTGATCGTCGAACGGACCGACTGCGAGGATTGTCGGCAAGCCCGCGAGACCGACCAGCCGGCGGGCGTCCACTGGATCCAGCGGCGTGGTCGACTGCTGCCCGGATGCGTCGAGGCTTCTGGTTCGATTCGACACGCGAGGTATATCCATGACTTCCAGAGTGCCGCCCTGCGGAGTTCACGTCGTCAGCGCCATCCGCCATTCATGCCCCCCTTTAGCGCGAGCCAGGCCGTACCTGCCAGCTGCAATCGCGGCGTCGGGAACACTCCCGCTAGCGATGATCCGAATGATGTCTGCCGCCCGCACCCCAGTAGGTGGCGGCGTATGCCAGCGGCGGCAACAGGAACAACGGAATGGAGACGATCGCGGTTAGGGCGAGCTGAACGTGCTGGCCGCGGCAGATCGGAAAGCCCTCGCGCGCATCGACGTAACCGACGAGGGCCAACAGCACGACGACGACGGCGCCTCCTGCGATCGTCACCGCGGTCCGTCCCTGCGACGTCGCCAGGGCTCCCGCGGCAACACTGAAGGCGGTGATCGTCCACCAGAGCTTCGGTGCAGTGAGGACGTTTCCGTATGCATCCACCGGAGGGGCGGGGAGCGGTGGTGGTGGAAAGCCGTCGAGCGGTGGATCGGGGCGGTTGCGGAACAAGGTGTAGGTATAGATGCGGCCGCCGATCTTGACGTATGTCGTGCGAAGGTAAGCGTAAAGAAACGCCACGCCGGCACAGGCGGCCATGGCAACGGCCACGGCACGCCAACCTCGGTCCAGCACCGACGCCGATATCAGTGACGATGCAACGAGCCAACCGGTCCAATAGATGCGACGCTCAAGCCGAATGTGCTTGAGGAAGATCGAAGAGATCCCCCCGGCGATCCCAAGCGATATTCCGAGGATGAGAAGAAGGTCGGAGGAAGGGCTACTTGTCAAGCATGCCTCCAAGTGCGGTGCCGCCTTCTTTGCCGAGCGTCCCGCCTGCGAGCCCGCCGACCACGGTGCCGATGAACGCCCCCGGAGGGCCCATGGCCCAGCCGCCAAGGAATCCGGCCAACGCACCGCCCCCCACGCCACCGCCCAGGCTGCCCGCCACTCCACCGAAGGTCGCTCCGGCTGGCGCCCCGTTCTGCCAGTCGTGGACTGCCACGCCAACCTCGAGGACCGATCCTGCCCAGCCGAGACCCTTGCCGATGTTGGATACGGTCTTAAGGGCTTCGGGCGAATACGTCTCCCATGGGAGTGAATGACGGCCGTCCGACAGTGCGCCGTCTAGCTGTTCGATCGTGCTCAGTGGGCCGGCCACGTCCGCGCCATAGGCGAGATCGGACCACGGCACGCCTTGTGACGCAGCGTCGACGATCGCCGTCGCCTCTGCGCGTGACATGCCCTGGTTCTCGAGAGCGGTAGTCGTCTTTTCGATGGCGTCACTGCGTGCACGGGCCTCTTGTTGGTCCAACCAGGCTGTCGCTTCGTCCGGAGTCATGGGAGGGCTCCACGGCGAGCCCTGCTCGAGCTGCTTCTGCC